>JBBRWF010000124.1:0-10066 GCA_038249405.1 Anaerolineales bacterium | reverse complement strand
GCCTCGTTTAAGCTTGAGGAGTGTCATCATATCGCCGAGCGACATTTCCTCGGCTACGAGGTGGGCCAAAATATCTGCCTGGTTTAAGGCTACATCCACACCCATTTCTGGGGTAAAAAGCCAGGCGTTTTTGGGATTGTTGACACGAGCGATAATACGGGGAACATTAAATTCAAAGCGCGCGAGGGATGTGATTACGAGATTTGTCTCATCGCTGCCAGTGACAGCAGCCAGGACAAGGGCTTTATCGATACCGGCCTGCTCCAACGCGGCAGGAGAGCTGCCATCCCCAGAGATGATTACCTGTTCCGGGAGCTCACTGCGTAATTTATCAAGCAATGCCGGACGTTCTTCAATTATCCTTACAGTATGCTTGCCATCTGCCATGAGCAATTTTGCCAGATGGGAGCCGGTATTTCCTCCGCCAACGATAATTACATACATATTAGCTCCTTATAAGCCCAGCATGGATTGCAAGCGCGACAGGGCGGTAGAATGCACAACGAGGTGCAGTAAATCTCCATCCCGGAATTCAGTACCCGCTGAAGGGATGAAGGCTTTTTGATCGCGAGTGATGCAGACAACTGAAAATTCTCCGGGAATATTTAAATCACGAACAGTGCGCCCGGCCAGATTGTATGGGATTTCGGCAGCTACAAGGGTGACCTCGCCGTGTCCGAAATTATGAACCACATCCAGGTCTGAGTGAGTGATCATTTCATAGAGTCGCTCAGCTCCCATGGTTGTGGTCGAGATTGTTTTCAATCCCAGCCTATGATAGATCTCTGCCCGGCGTGGATCAAATAGACGTGCAGCCACATTCGGAACCTGAAAAATATTTCTAGCGATACGTGCACCAACGATATTTGCATTGTCGGATGAACTGGCTGCGATGAAAGCATCGGCTTGTTTAATACCGGCTTGAATAAGAATTTTTTCGTCAAAGCCCAGCCCATTGATGATCTTGCCTTTAAAGTTGGTTCCTAGGCGCAGAACAGCATCCTGATCGCGATGGTCAATGACTGTCACATCGTGACCTCGTTCTGCCAATAGCAGACTAACCTGTGAACCGACACGCCCGCAACCCATGACAATAATTTTCATTGTTCCAGCCTCCTTTTTTATGACGAATGTTGCGCTCGCGAATCCATTTTGCGGACAACCTGTTTTCGAAGCCATTCTAATCCATAAAGGATCAGTGGGTAAAAAGCCAATCCTATCCAGTATCGATACGGTATGTGGACATGTTCAAAATTTCTGGCAAGGAACTCGAAATTAATAATTGACCAGATGCCAACCAGCTCGGCTAAAACCCCAAAGATAAGGTACTTGTTGCTTAGCCATCCCAGGCGAGTGTTGCGGAGTTTTTCGGAGCGGCAGGCGAAGGCATTTCCAACCTGCGCTAAGACGACTCCGGCATGAAAGATTGTGGTTGCCATGCTATGAGCTTCACTTTCGGTAAGCGAAAGCGTTAGAAAAGATGGAAAAGGTAAAGGTGGTATTGGGAGATGCAGGTAATGCCAGTTGCCAGAAAAAAGGTAAACAGAGAAGAAACCGATGTAACATAGGATTGCTTCGATCAGCCCCAACCATAAAAACGAACGAATGAGCAAACCATTGTCAATCAATTGAACGCCACGCGGCCGCGGAGGGTGCGTCATAATATCTGGTTCAGGTTTTTCCATGCCGAGTGCGAGCGCCGGGAATAAGTCTGTGCCCAGGTCGATGGCGATAATTTGGCGAACTTTTAGTGCCAGAGGAATTTGCGCAAAACTTGCCGTGATGACAAAAGGCAGCACTTCGGGGATATTACTTGAGAATATGTACGTAATAAATTTCCGAATATTGTCATAAATGGCGCGACCTTCTTCGATGGCAGATACGATGGCGCCAAAATTGTCATCTGTCAGGATGATGTCTGCGGCTTCTTTGGCAACGTCGGTGCCGACTATACCCATGGCAACACCTACATCCGCTTTGCGTAAGGCGGGAGCGTCGTTGACGCCATCTCCGGTGACTGCCACTACATCACCACGAGATTGAAAGGCTGATACCAGACGCATTTTATGCTCAGGAGCCATCCTGGCAAGCAGGACTTCTTTTTCGAGGACTTTTTGAAGCTCGATATCACTCATTTCATCCAACTCTGCGCCTGTGATAATGCGAGGGTTGGGCGTGGAGAGCATGCCAACGCGCCTGGCGAGTGAGGCTGCCGTAAGGCCATAATCGCCTGTGATCATGACAATTCTAATACCGGCTTTTCGGCAGATGCGAATGGCATCTTCCACCTCTGGGCGAGGCGGGTCCATCATTGCGATCAGGCCAAGGAAAGTAAGATCGCGTTCAATAATTTCGGCTGTATAGGGTCCGGATTTTGTGGGCAGCTCACGGCGCGCCACGGCGAGAACACGCAAGGCGTTGCTCGCATATTCGTCATTCGCAGCCATAATTTCGGTTCGCAGACTATTGGTAAGTGGTATTTCTTCATTGTCGATCTGAATTCGCGTGCATAATTGGAGGACTTCGCGGGGTGCGCCTTTTACAAAGGCGAATTCTTCGTGCATACCACGATGGATGGTAGACATACGTTTGCGGCGTGCGTCAAAAGGAATTTCATGTACGCGTGGATAGAGAATTCCGAGTGCTTTTTCGTTTAGGTTTGCTTTTAGCGCGGCGACTTTCATGGCAGCTTCGGTTTGATCGCCGAGGCTGCTCCAGAAAGGGTGTTCTGCGGTTGGAGGATTTAGCCGGGCATTATTGCAACAGCAGGCTACTTCAAGCAAAGCCAGCAGGCTTTCTTCCCAGGGCTGGTTGTCTGGGGCAGGTGCGAAATTTCCTGTTGGTTCATAGCCTACGCCCGATAATTTAATTTTTTGATGGGCAACCCAAATCTCTTTTACGGTCATCTGGTTTTGGGTCAGTGTTCCGCTTTTATCTGTACAAATTACCGAGACAGTACCAAGAGTTTCGACAATCGTTAATTTCTTTGCCAAAACACCTTTTAAGGCAAGCCGTTGGACGGCTGCCGCGAGTGAGAGTGTTAGTGTGGCGGGTAAACCTTCTGGAATGGTAGCAACAATAATGCCGAGCGTGAACAATAGTAATTTATTAGTGGTCAGGCCAATGCCAGTGGTCATGCCTACAAAAAAGACAATGGCTCCGATGCCAAATGCAACCAATGTGATAATTTTTGTGACGTGACGGAGTTCTTTTTGAAAAGGACTTGGTTCTTCCTGGATGGATTGGGTGAGGTGGGCGATACGCCCAAACTGGGTGAGCATGCCCGTGCCGTAAACAATGGCGCGTCCTGTTCCCGATGCGACCGATGTGCCGGCGAAGATCAAGTTGGGTTGTTCCAACTCACTTATGCCCTGCTGGTGAGATACATCCGCTACCTTGCGGGCGGGAACGGATTCACCGGTAAGGGTTGAGTTGTTGGTGCGCAGCCCGTATTCTTCCACTACACGGGCATCAGCAGGTATGTTATCGCCTTCTGCGAGGATCAGGACATCGCCAGGAACTGTATCACTGGCTGGAACGTGCTGGTCTATTCCATCCCGCAATATATGCGCATAAGCAGGTAGGACTGCCTGGAGTTTTTCGATGGCTTGTTCGGCGCGGTATTCGCGCCAGAATGAGAAAAAGGCATTGGCAATCGTAAGTGTGATGATGACCAACCCAAGAATTGCATCCTGTCCAATAAAGGCAAGGATGGCTGCCAGGGCAAGAATGCCGGCCTGGGGGTGCATAAAGTAGCGCAAAAACTTTGACCAGTAGGGCTCGTGATGTTGTTCTGAAAGGCGATTTTCGCCATAAAGGCTTTTACGCGCATCTGCTTCTGCCTGGGATAGACCATCAGGCGCTGTTTCCAGCGCCTTGTAAATATCATCTATTCGCAGACTGTAAATTGGTTCGGAAGCCATACAAGTTTAAGATAAAAGGTTTCGGGCAGGCTTGAAGACCCAGGTTGTGCCTTTTATTTATTATTTCTCAATTTCTGAAAGTTGAATGTGTGATGGAAAATGTTGATACTTACTGGTGATAACATGGATGGCGCAGTTCAAAAAAATGCGCCATCCTGTTTTGAGCTTTTATTTATCCAATCGGGCTTGAAAAAAGGCATTTTCAAGCAACTGTAACTCGGCCAGCAGGTGTTTACGCGTGGATGGGTTGAAGCGGGTGTCCTGAAGTCGTTTGGCAGCTTCTTCGCGGGCAGCTCGCACCACAAAAGCCGGGACAAACATGATGCGACCGGCTGGAATCACTTCAAAAGTAGTTAATTCTACGCGTAATTCCTGATCGTCAAAATAGGGCAGGCTCAGACTGAGACCGCGGTTCAAAGTTCCAAGTTTGGCTCGTTCCTTGATAACGTTGATAATATCAATTGTCTTGAACCGGGCAAGCGCGCGGCCCTGGTTAATCAATTGTCCGAGCATGCCGTAGCGTTTTTTCTGGTATTCTTCGTCTGCGATGATGTAGGGGGCGATGGATGAGGAGGCGTGCAGGATAGCGATAAAGCGCTGCATGGAGCCTAAATGTGCTTCGGCTTCTTTTACTGAGCCGACCAGCAGCTTTCCATTATCATCGAATGCCACCCACTGCGGGAGGTAAAATCGGCGTGCGGCAGGCACGAAGGGTACCTGTAAATCGCCGCGCCCCTTGTCAGATTTACCTTCCTCGGCTATCGCATCGCTGGCCTGCGTGATCGCTGATTCTGGTTCGAGGTCTTCGGTTGGGATGGTGGGAATATCATCATCTTCGCCGGGACGATACGTCACTGAGCGACCAGAAGGAAGCATATTGTGCACCATGTGGATGGCTGAAGCGTAACGAAGCAGACCTGCGCTGGTGGAGATGGCATGATCTGGTGATTGTTCGAGTTCATTCAGCCGGTGCCGTAAGGCTTCCCTGACATCCTGCCGGGTGAGCTGGTTGCGAAAACCGCCGACGTTCTGTTCGCGGGATGCAGCAGGAACCGTGATGGTTGCAGGTTGACCCAGTTGCGGCAATTCGGCTATTATGCGGTCTGGCAAAGTGAATTTTGCTTGAGGCCGATGTTCGATTAAGGCATCAGCAATCTGGCGCGCCTGGGCCTCAATAAAGCGTTGAATAATTGCAGGTTGAGCATTGAATAATGCTTGTTTTTCGCTAAACTCTTCGCGAAGGCGACTGGAAGGGGAAAGTGAGTCGGTCATTTTGACCATCCTTGGTGAGTAATAATGCTAATAAATCTTACCACAAATCGACCCCGCCCCGGTACCGGGGCGGGGTCTGCACGGACAGATTGATTTGAATTAGTGATCTGTTTTTTTTGTTTCAGCAGCTTTGGATGTATCATCGTCTGGCTGGTCAGGATGTTTTGGTAAATATGCATCCAGAAATGAGGGAGCTTCCGGGTGATCCGCATGAAGGGCGTCTTCAAATTCACCAGCAGCGATGGGTAGGTCATAGCGCGGCAACCTGCGCACGCCAAATATGACCATTATGTCAGCGAGCCGATTGTAGAGTGTGTAGCGATATTCCTGCATTTTGAGAGACTGCCATTCGACAATGGATGCCATGGAGCCCTGTACACGGGCTTTTTCACGCACAATGCGGTGGATACTTTGTGGGTCGCGATGCCCCATGGGTGCAAGCAAGAGCGCGTTGGCACCTAGAATGAGAATGCTGAAAGTGATGAGTACGACCCAACCACCTTCGCTCCATTTACCAACAATCTGGCCAACAAAGACGATCGCTGAAAGAATACCCGCCAGGCCGGCGCCCCGGGCACCCCAGGTGCGCATTTTCCCGGTTTCGGTTTTTAAGATATGTTTGCGAATGGCGAAACCCATAACCATAATTGGCATGAATACGCCAACGCCGTAATATGGGACTGCCGCGCTGGTTTTTCCTCTAACCAAAAATTGAATGATCACAGCAATAATAAATCCTGCTGTTACTGAGCGGGTGAAGGTGCCCTGTTCGTTGCGGTAAACCACTATTTCGGGCACTTCACCAATTGCAACATCGCGCCAGGCGGTAGCTTGCAGATCTTGAAACGCGGTCATGGATGCAGCCGCTAATAAAGCTACTGCTAGAATCTGATATACCCAGTAGAGTAGTTTGCCGCCCGCACCAAGCTGGTCAAAGCCAATAAAAGCCAGGTTGCCCACCAGGGAGCGACCGAGAGTTCCATCGAATACATTGAAGTGAATTGCAAAATAGGTAAGGAATAGAGTGGTGATGCCACCGTAGAACAAGAAGGAGGTTTGTACGAAACGTCCGATCCCTGATTTGCCACTGTAAAAATTCCACAGGCCTTTAAGCTGAGGAAAGCGTTTTTTACCCCATTTTACAATCCCGGCATCTTCTTGAATGACAAACTGAATGCCGTTTGACATGGCTTCCAGCCCGCTCAACGCTACCAGGCCTTTCATGGACGCGGTGAGCATGTGGTAAAACGCCTGGGCGAGGGTTGGAATCTGTTCTGGTGCTTGATAAGGTGCAGCCGCTACGCCTCTGGCTTTGGCAATGAACAAGCCGACAGCGAGAGTAAGCGTCATCAAAAGAAAAACACCTAGCAGTATAAATACAACGCGAGATGATTCACCACGTCCGCGAATGGTGAGGTACCAGGTGATTGCGGCCAGGGCGGCGCCTATTATGAAGTGCCAAAACCAGTGAATGCCATATGAATCTGTAATTGAGAGCAGTTGGTCAACGCCTGAGAGCGATGAAACTACAATGGTAAAAATATAATCCTGAATCAATACGACAGCCACAATCAGGCTGAGGGCCGGGGTTAGATAACGCATGGAGGCGGTGTAGGAGCCGCCACCCTCGTTAAACACGCCGAGCGAGTACATGTAAAGCGCACCGAAAACGATATTGGCAAGGGCGATAAAGGCAACTGCATAATATGCATAGCCCTGAAGTCCATAGGGGTGGAGGGCGCTCATCATTTCACCGGTTGCATAGAAATAGGATGTGAAATAATCGACGCCAAAGAGCGCAACAGCGGCAAGCAAACCAATTTGTCCGGCGCCATGTACGTGAGCGTCTTCTTGTTTTTCTTTGGGCGAAGCTTTTAATGCCAGTGCTACAAAGACAATTAACAGACCAATGGCGAATAGCATAGTTTTATAGTTCTCCAACTTGTAATAATAAACCTTCAAGATAAAAGTGATACAAAATTTATTACCAAAGGCATAAAGAAAAAATAAAAAAATGCGCTGGAGTCGGCGCATTTTCACTCAGAGCTTTTATCACTTTTTTTAGAATTTCCGGTTTATTCGTCTGCCAGGAAGCGGTAGCCAATGCCGGGTTCGGTGATCAGTATTTTGGGCTGTTCTGGGTCTTCCTCCAGTTTTTTGCGTAACTGGCGCATGTAAACGCGCAGGTATTCGATTTTATCTGCTTCGGCAGGATCCCAGACATTTGACAGGATGATGTGATGCGTGAGGACGCGCCCGGCGTGATTTGCAAGATATGCAAGAAGTTTGAACTCGGTGGCTGTCAGGGAAACTTCGAGATTCTCCTTTTTTACTGTGAAACCTGCCAGGTCGATTTCCAACTTGCCGGAGCGGACGATCGTGCGTTTGCTTTCGTTTGTACTCTGGCTTTTATGGCGAAGAGCTACGCGGATGCGCGCCAGAAGTTCCTGTATGCCAAAGGGTTTGGTCAGATAATCATCTGCTCCGGCATCCAGCGCCGCGACTTTGTCTTTTTCGCTATCACGCACAGAAAGAATAATAATTGGTGTGAGAGTCCAAGCACGCAGCTCTTTGCAAACTTGAAGACCTTCCATATCTGGCAAAGACATATCAAGGATGATCAGATCGGGCTGTTCGGCTGCGGCAACTGCGAGACCTTCTTCGCCGTTGGCTGCGGTACTGATGTGAAATTGACGAGCAGCCAGAATGGTTTTCAGTGCTCTTAAGATTTGTGGTTCGTCATCTATGACAAGAACACGGATTGGATTAGTCATGAGAGGCAATCGGTAGAGTGAAATTGAATGCAATACCGTCGATGAGGTTTTCTGCCCAGATTTTACCCCCGTGTGCTTCAATAATCCCTTTACAAATCGAAAGCCCCAAACCGGAGCCGGTTATCCGTTCGGAAGGGTTGATGCGGTAGAACTTATCAAAAATGCGTTCCATATCAGATTCTGGTAAGGGTAGACTCTGGTTTGTCAGCCTGGTTTGTACAAAGGATGGATTTTTTGGAGCTGCGTTGATTTTAATCGCTGAACCGGGTGGGGAGTATTTAATACTATTGGTGAGCAGGTTATAAAAAACCTGTTGTAATTGGATAAAATCAACATTTACGAGAGGTAATTCTTCCGGGATATCCAACTGAATACGAATATTTTGAGCCAGCGGGTGGATGCGGCCGAGGGCAGCATTAGCGATTTCTCTAAGAATATTGGGTTTCTTTTGAGGTTCGAGTACACCCGCTTCAATGCGCGACATATCCAGAAGGTTTCCAACCAGTATGTTGAGGTGATCTATTTCCTCTTCGATTGTGGTGAGCAGCTCTGTTCGCGCTTCGCTATCCCAATCTACAACTCCCAGCCGCAGGCTCGAGACAGAGGCTTTAATTGCAGCAAGGGGGGAGCGCAATTCGTGTGAAACAGATGATAACAAGGAAGATTTGAGCCGGTCACTTTCTTCCAAGATAAGAGCTTTGCGTGCTGCTTCTGCAAGACGGGTACGCTCGATACTGAGTGAGCCTTGACTGGCAAATATTTTCAAAAGTCGTTCGTCGGTTTCGATGATGGGTTTCTCTGTCCAAAGCCGGATTTCCCCAATCAGGTCACGTGCGGTTTGCAAGGGGAAAATGATTGGTTTTGCCAGTAGTTTGCCATTTTGAATACTTCCACGAGAGAGCAAGAGAGCCTCTGGAGAAGATTCGATGAATACTTCGATTCGGGAGGCCGGGATTGTCTGGTCAATCATATCCAAAATCACTCTGGTTGTGGATAGTTGATCTGTTGTAGCAGCGAGCAAGCTGCTGAATTCGTACAGGCGTATGGCTTCGTGTTCACGAGCCGCGGCGGCAGTTACATTTCGGCGAACCCGACCGACAAGTTCGCTGATGACGATGGCAGCGACCAGGAAAGCGCCCAGCACCAGAAAATCTTCGGTTTGCTTGACTTGAAATGTGTAAAGATCGGGAATGAAAAAGAAATTAAATACAAGAAATGAAACGATTGCGGCCAATAGACCAGGCAGCAGGCCCCACATGGAGGCGCTGAACACGACGGGTAAAAGAAATATAAACGCAATGGTTGTTTTGTTTAGATGCGCGATACGGGTTATCAGGGTGAGCGCCCCACCTGTTATAAGGGATAGTACCAGCGCCAGCATGAATGCTGCTGGCGCTGGTAGATTGTTTATTTTGCCTGGCGGGTAGGAATTCGGGGTCATACCTGCGCGAAGGTGTCGATTAGCAGGTTCACATTTCCGCCTGCCGGATAGAGAATTGGACAAGTGCAGCCGCGCTTATTATATTCTTCCACTTTTGCGCGCGCCTCATCAGGAGTGCCCGAGGCGGTGATGCGGTTGACCAATTCATCGGGGACAAAATGCTTGGCCTTGTTTATTTGTTCTTTTGTGGCCGGCCAGCCAAGAGTGGCTTGAATTTCGCTGACAACTTCCTGCGAAACACCGCTGGCTTTGGCGATATGCGGTTGCTGGGCCAGGTACTGGCAAAGCAGCATTTTGGTTGTTTCAATCGCAACATCGTGGTCATGATCCACAGAGCAAACGATAAGCTGCGGACGATCGATTTCGTCAAAGTTACGACCGGCTTTTTGGGCGCCCTTGTGTAATAGTTCAAGGGCACGGTCGTTGTATTCGGGTGGAACGCAATAGTTTAAGACGGCTCCATCGGCAATTTCACCAGTCATTTCCATCATTTGATCGCCAGTTGCGCCGATCATGATCGGCACATTGCGCGGCTCGCGCCGTCCATGCACAACATCCAATTCAATGTCGTCGACATTGATAAAACTACCGTGGAAGGTAACGCGCTCCATGTTCAACAGACGGCGCATCACTTGCACGGTTTCACGCATGGCGGT
>JBBRWF010000123.1:0-10069 GCA_038249405.1 Anaerolineales bacterium | reverse complement strand
TCAATTTGGCTCTTTTACGATGCTCGGTGATGGCCGGGCGATGCTGATTGGCGAGCAGATCACACCCGCAGGCGCGCGCTTTGATATCCAACTTAAAGGATCAGGGAAAACGCCGTATTCGCGAGGTGGCGATGGTCTGGCGGCACTGCGCAGTGTCTCTGCCGCGGTGAATATTCAGCGGCATTTTGCCGGGCATCCGCTGCAGGTCACCTCCTTTGGGGAATTTCTGATCTCAGTCAAAATTGGGCTGGCGCTTGGCAATGTGACCTGGGAAATATATCAATCTGCCGATGGGCAGCGAGCCACCTATTGTTTCAGAGGAGAAGCGGTGGATGGGTCGGCGCAGGCAGAACACCAGGCAGTGCCCGGCGAGAGTTGGACAGAACTCCAGTTGCATAGTGTTCTTGGTCAACATGCGTTCGGTGAAATGCAAAACGGGTTTTTCAGGTTGGATGAGCTGGATTTTTGGCTGCCGGATGCGGAACTTCCTGTATTTGAAACAGCGTATGATCCCCTGCTGGATCATTTTTTCTCGGATGATATCCTGGGCCAGGCGTTTCGCGGCGAATTTCGGCCGATGGTGAGCGCCTTTATTGACATCCCCGCGAACGCGCAGCAGGGTGAACTGCTGCAGACCTTTATGCGCGCGGTTTTTTTGCTGCAACAACGCTATGATTGCTTTTTTCAATGCCCTGGTTTTGGTGACAAAGGTGCCAATTTGCTGGTTTTTTGGGGTGCTCCGGTGGCACATGAAAACGATATTGAGCGCGCCCTGAATTTTCTGCTGGATTTGCAGCGCGAAACGGGCATCGCTTTTTCGGCGGGGGTCAGTTACCGGTTGGCGTATGCCGGGTTTATTGGGTCTGCCCTGCGCGAAGATTACACTGGCTACGGCTGGGGGATTTCGCTGGCGGCGCGCATAATGAAATCGGCTGCCGCCGGGGAAATCTGGGTGGATGATGAGGTCGCCAGGCGTGAAAAAGGGAATTTCGATTTCAGCGCAGCCAGGCAGCAAACTTTTACGGGGTTCGCTGCCCCGCAAAAGGTTTATGCGCTGTTGGGCCGCAAGCAAACGCGCGAACAAGTTTATCGCAGCAGTTTTGAGGGGCGCGAAGCTGAATTTGCCGCGCTGCAAGCGTTTGCGGCTCCATTGTGGAATGGGTATTATGCTGGAACGCTGCTGATCAGGGGCGAGGCGGGTGTGGGTAAAAGCCGCCTTGCGGATACATTTCTCAATTCGGCTGAGCTGAAGGCTCATGGTGTTAAAGTGGCGCGCTGCCAGACAGATGAAATTGTGCGGCAGGCTTTAAATCCATTCCGTTACTGGCTGCGCACGTACTTCGGTATTCAGCCTGCGCTTAACGAAGCTGAAACCCGCGAGCGATTTTCGAACCGGTTGGCCAGTATGCTGGCGGCGGTTCGTGATGATGGTTTGCGCAGTGAACTGGCGCGCACCGCGCTGGCGCTGGGGCAGATTGAACAAGCGCGCGAAGCGTTGGAGGAAACCCTGACTTATATAAGGAAGGATTCCAGCCTGGAGGGGGCCGACCAGCCGCTGAGAGTCTATCTCAACTGCACGCTGGCATTGAAGGAATTGGGCGATCTGCGCGCTAAGGAAATTTTCAGCCAGGGGTACGCCATGCTAAACGCGCGCGCCGACGGCTTCGCGGACACAGCAGCGCGGGAAATGTTTTTGGATGTACCGTTCCACCGGGGGATTTTGGAGATTTGGGAAGAGGTACGCTGATGAGCGGGTTGGGTTTATTTCTTTAGCGCCTGTTCAAAAAAAGCCACCAGTTTTTGCTCATACTCGGCTGTGTTCTGCCAGATCGCGCCGATGTGACCGGCATTGGGCACGAACCAGGCTTGAATATTCGCACCGTTTTGCTGCCCGAGGGCCAATAAATCCTGTGAATGGTGCACGTAAATGCGCTGGTCAAGTTGACCGTGTGCCAGAAAGATGGGCCGCCCGCCGTGAGTGCGCATCGCGTCGGTTGGGCTGCGCGACATGAGATCATCGCCCGAGATAATTTTTGCCATGAGCAGGCCGCCGGGTGCCAGCCAGGCGGGGTAGCCGCTGCGCACCAGTTCTTCCTTGATGATCGTTTCCATGTCAGAAAATGACGAATCAGCGAACACGGCGGCCAACTGCGCTTCGGCGGCGAAGGCATCCAGCGCGGTTGCCGCGCCGAGCGAGACCCCCCAGATACCTATCCTGTAGGACGGAACCCCTTTGACCTTCACCAGCCAGTCAAACACACCCAGCGCATCCAGGTATTCTTTCGTTCCGGCGGCATGACGCCCATCCTCGATGTCTGACAGGCCCATGTTGCGCAGGTCGAAGTCAGCAACGCTGAATCCGTGCCTGTGCAGCATACCCGCAGCCAGCAGGTTACTTGAATTGCACTTGCAGCCGCTTGTTCCGTGGATCAGAATCACAACCGGGGCGTCGGGTTGATCTGCCGGGATATACCAGGCCGCGAGATGCAGGCCGGGCTGGCGGCTTTCGATGGTGACGGTCTCATAAGCGGGTATCCAATAGGCGGAAAGATCACGGTTGTCAAAACCGCTGGTAAAGTGGGTGGGCAGGTTGGCGGAATTATCGCCACCATGTTCAACTGTAGTGAACTGGGTGTAAAGATTGTAACCAATGCTGAAATACAGTATCAGGCCTGTTTCGAGCAGGCATAGGAGGAGGATGGGCCACAAACGGCGGAGGGGCATAATTATTTCTTTTATTAGCAGAAAACCCGGATATTTGCGAAAATTCAAGCAGATTTCTATCCTGTTGCAGAATATTTGTAAAAAACAAACACATCCATTCGGGATGTGTTTGTGAAAAGGTTCTACATTTAGACGATCTCAGTTGTAGGCGGATCTGAAACTTGTTTATCAAATAATCTCAAGGCTGGCACTTTATTACTTCTAGAATAAATACTCTCTTTAGGTTCATAATCACCAGTTTGATCTCCCCAGCAAGTCCATCCTTCTCTCGGTACCCGATTGAATAATTCAAGATACGGGGATGGGGAACAGTCCTCAATAATTGAGTAGAGTTCGTCAGGTTTTCTGGAATGTTCTCTTTTTTGGGAAACAATGATGTTAGGCATTGTTCGACCGGGCTGTAGCGTGCGCATACTACCACGTACACCGAATAATACAACTTCGGTGACGTTTCTAAAATAAAAACCTACGCCCCTTCGATCAGGCCCACCGTCCTTACGAACTTTGTACCAGATCAAATTTGTTTTATAAGTGAATCCCCAGGTTTTCATTACTTCCAACCCCAAAGAAATTAAAGCATTTGGAACCCAAAGATATAAATGGGCTTTAGGCGCAATTAAATCTTTTATGGGAAACTTAATAATATCCTCATTAGTCATGGTTTGATACCGGTACAAGCGCTTGTGCTCTGGGGCCATTTTCCCTGTACTGTTATCGAACTTCCATGGGGGGTCAGCCAAGATTGTGCTAAATGAACCTACTGGTAATTCCAATTAAATACCCTCTATTAAAAGCGTGGGTTTGATACCGAAAACCAAGATTGGACAGCCTCCACCGCCATTACCTTCTAATTTTGGCAATAGCTTGCTCATATGAGTGGTGGACATTCCGTAAGAACTGCCGCGTCCCAATTTATTAAAAATACTTTGCAGTTCATCTGTTCTAGTTATTATAATACCGACCGAGATAACTCTGAGGTCGAATAGTAGGCGGAAATTATTTAAATCACGGTCAAAAAATGGATCTTTGTTGTTCCATTCAACTTCGACAGCAACATGATTTTTATATTCGTCAACCTTATGGGTAGGTGCATGTTGCTCATTTTGGTCAACTACGATCTTGGTATCAAATTGGGTTTCAATCCAGCCTTTCGAAGAGAAAAATGTATCAAGAGTTTCCGCAACGTTGGACTTGTTACCTCCACCAACTACTAAATGGCTTTTTAGCAATCGAAACTCGCTCAGAACAGACATAATATCATTCCATTCACTCGAAAAATCCTTTACTAAAATAGCGGAAGCATGCCGCCATTCATGTATTTCATAATTTTCTCTGACAAATTCTGGAATATCCGATAAAGGCACGGTTATCTCCTTGAAATAGGTTTATCAATCGATTTTATCTGTATATCGATTTTGTGTGGTGAAAATAATAGGGAATTAAATATTTACATGGCCTTTAGTCTTTGAGATATAAACTGGGTCGCCCTGCCTAAAACCCCGCCAATCATGCCCAATAAGAGACCCATGATTAGGCCTAGATTGAGCAGGTGCATCAGGCCGCCGGCCAGGGTTTCAAAGGCAAAGTAAGCGGCCATGCTGGGCGTGCCGCTTTCTGTTCCACGCACTGCCCACTCGGTGATGTTGAGCGGGTCTTGGGTGATGAAGAACATTCCAAAGACGATCATATTGAGAGCCATGCAGCAGGCCAGAATGCCGCTGACAAACCCGCTCCAGTTGCCTGCTTCTATGCCAGTGCGGATGGAGCTGGCGCGAAAGGCAGACCAACCGCAATGGGTGAGGATGATTAGCGCGATGACGCCCCAGAAGATGTTATCGAGGATGTCGCACAACGGCAGGGGCGGCGCGATGAAGTTGTTCATGCCGATTTCAAGCACCCACAATATCCCTCCAGCCAGCCCAACGCGGAGGGCCAGGCTGAGCGTATTGTAGCCGTATAGGATGGCGATGACCGGCGTCAGCGCACTTGCATAGCGCAGTAGCACAATCACAACCTGGGGAATAGGCACTATTTTAAGAAGGAGCTAGGTGGAAATGCCGATGGCCGGATCGCCTTTGGAGAGCCTGATTTCTTTCCAATTCTTGTTTTTGTGATTGCGAGTGCCGACACTGCCGGTATGCGTATGCAGCCCGGTTTCGTCGTAAATGACGATGGTGTCGCCATCGGCGGCATCGATCAGCACACTGTAGGCCACACCGTCCACGGGGGTGCCATCGGTTTTTCGGATCACAAAATTGTTATGCCAGGTGATTGGGCGGTTATCATGGGTAACCTCAGGCAAGCCGGCCACGCTGAGTTTTTCGAAGATGTGATCTACATTTGTGTCAAAGAGGATGTGGATGTCTTTTTCACCGGGTAAATGTTTGTTGATTTTATAGGCTTTTTTTGCTATCCTTTCCGACTTTGCCGGGGATAACCTCTTTTTTGTAGGCCATCGTTTCTCCTTGTGCCAAATTTGTATCCTTATTATAGCGAACCTAACCCGACAATTCAACTCAGGTTATGCTTTGATTGCCAGGCGTTTCAGATTCTTTGAATCAAAAACGCTCCCTCTGGCTGGACCAGCCGTGGGAGCGTTTTTGATTCTGGCAAGTGGTTTTATGAATCCAGGTCAAATACCAGTTGGCTGGGATACATGCCCGGTCTGTTCTCTTTTGCGAAAACGGTTAAATTTATTTTTGGATTACATTCGTAAAGGCCATTGTTTCTTTGATGATCTGGATGGCACCGGCAAAATCATGGAGTTGACCGCCAAAGCCCTTGATGAAGTGTTCACCGTCCTGCTGATTTGAAAAGGTGATTGTGGAAGGCCGGCAGCAAAGACTTACACTGCTGTTCAGGACATAACAGGCTTGACTGGCATTAAGCAGCGTGCCGTAGAAAAAATCAGTGATAGTGGCAGTGCTGACGTTGTTGCGTTTTGTAAGTGCCATCAGGCCGCAGTGGGCGCAGCAGGCTACCATCTTTTCACCATCGATCAGCTCAATCATAAAGGGGGTGCGCGCATTGTTTTCGCGCCCACACTGTACGCAGCGGTTGGGAGAGAACTCGATGCGCCCAATACCGCCCGGGACTTTTTTTACCACCCCGGCCTGGGTCAGGTCTTGAACCTCGCGGTAAACTGTTGCCTGCGAGAGGTCCATCAGTTTGCGTAATTCACTGATAGAAACACTCTCCATGTGATTAACCAGCTTAACTATTTCTTGTTGCCGGGGGGTTAAATTATTCATCCTTGTCATCCTTGCCTTCTTGCGATAAAATTATGAAATAATTATCAATAATTATCAAATATTTACGATTAGATTTGAAAGATTGTATCAGTTTGCATCTACCTTGTAAAACCGTTTTCAATAATTGGTTTTAGATGTTTTCTGCAGAGGAGCGTTTAAGATGATTAACAAACAATCTCTATTAAGCGAAACGGTGAGTTTTAATTTTGGCGCGGTAGATAGTTTGACCCGCGTTATGGTTATCGGCCAGACAGGTTTATTGAACGAGGGTGTGGATCTTATGCTTACAGCCTGCAAAGATCTGGAAGTGTTCCACGCTGCTTATGAAAATGAGGCTGGCCTGACAACCAAAGTGGTGCAAATCCAACCTGGTGTGATTGTAGTGTGCCATGAGAAGCCCGGTCTGGGCAAAGAATTAGTTGCAAAACTGGCTGGCATTCCCTCCCTGGAGAATCTGAGAATCATCAATATTCACTTAACGAACACAGCTCTGGATGTATATGAACATCATAACTGGTTTTCGGTATCGCAAAGAGCATTTTTCAGGTTGGTTTATGGAGAACAGATCCAATCTTGCAAATGCGCGGTTTGATGGTTCAGCGTTTTGATAGAGGAGGTTTTGGCGGCAGCACCGGGGGAAACTGCCTGAGTTTTGTCACGGTTCTGTGACAGGCCGGTGACGGGTTGGAAACAGCGGGAGGGTATAAATAAAGTGTAAATCCATTCTTCGAAAGTGTGTGAGTCATGGATCAAACCAGCCTTGTTCAATCTGCCCAACGCGGAAATCTCGAATCCTTTAACCAATTGATACTACAGTATCAGGATCAAGCCTATTCAACGGCGCTCTACCTGATGAATGGCGATGATTGTGCCGCGGATGCGCTGCAAAACGCGCTGATTTTGGCTTTTAATAATATATCCCGTTTTCGCGGGGGGTCCTTTCGGGCCTGGCTGTTGAAAATTCTCAAAAACGTGTGTTACGACGAATTGCGCCGTCAGAAACGTAACCCGCACCTGTCTCTCGAACCGCTGGTGGACGGTGAAGAGTTCGACAGCCCGATCTGGCTGACCGATCACGAGCAGAACCCCGGACGGCAAGTGGAAAGCGCCGATCTTTCGCGGGCGATTGAATCCAGCATTCGGGCACTGTCGCCCGAGTATCGCCTGGCGCTGATCCTGGTGGATATTGACGGCATGGATTACACAGAAGCCGCAGATGTGATGGGGGTGCCCATGGGTACGGTCAAGAGCCGCCTGGCGCGCGCGCGCCTGCGCATGCGCAGCAACCTTCAGCATTATGCAGACCTGCTGCCAGAGATCTATACACGCAGCCGCCGATCGGCGCTGGGCTTCGCTCATGAAAAGAGTTCACATTTTTGGCGTTTGGCCTGATAATGGGCGGTGTGGTATTAAATTTGTTCGCAAGACGGAGGTTTCAATGCGTGATTCCCTGGTGAACCGGCTGCCCTTTCTTTTCTGGAGCCTGCTTTTTGCATGGCTGCTCGCGGGCTGCGGCACCTTTGAAGTGGGCATTGAAAGAACATCCACACCTGCAGCGCCAACACCTACACTTATACCGACTGTGTTTGTCAGCCCTGTACCCACGCGAGTCAGCGGTATGCTCAAACCCGGCCAGACTGTCAGGATCATCAAAATCAGCATGTTGAACCGTGCAACCGGCTGGGCAGTCGGCCAGGTGGAAACCGATTTGACCGACCATATCCTCTTTACCGGGGACGGCGGGCAAACCTGGCAGGAGCGTACGCCTGCACAGATATTTGCCAACCAACCGCCGGAGGGTCTGAGTGCGGCGGCTTTTTTTGATAAGCTGGGGAATGCCTGGGTCAGTTATTCCAGCCAGCAGGCCGGTTTGTCCGCCCAGGGAGTCTGGCGTTCCACAGATCAGGGCGCCAGCTGGCAATTGGGCCAGCCTTTTGACCTGACAGGTGTTTCGGCAGAAATCTTTGCTTTGGATCAGATGGGGTTTTTGGATGCACAGTACGGCTGGGCGCTGGCACACCTGGGCGCGGGGATGAGCCACGATTATATTGCAATTTACACCACGCAGGATGCCGGGCAAACTTGGCAGCGCGTGGTGGACCCGGAAAAAAATCCCGACCTGATGGCCTGCCCCAAGAGTGGACTGGCTTTTTCAAGCGCGGCGCGCGGCTGGCTGACGGGTGACTGCCCCGGTTTGATGGAAAGCCTGTTCCTGTTTTCCAGCGTGGACGGCGGACAGAGCTGGCAGCGGGCGGCGTTGGATGCCCCCGCAGGTCAACCAGCGGATTTCCTGTCACAGGGCAACCCGGTCTGCGGTATTCCCGGCCTGGTGTACAGTACGGCGCGCGCGACTCTCTTTGATGTGCGCTGCCAGTTGGGCGATGCGCAAAAAACGGTAACCTGGTTGTATGTTGGCCTGGGGAATAACCCGCCTGAGGCCAGAAAGCTGCCGCTGCCTTTTGGTTCGCTGGATTTTATCAGCCAGGATGAAGGCTGGCTGGTGGGCTCGGAGCAGAATGACCTGGCGGCGCCAGGGGCGATTTACCACACGACTGACGGCGGGCAAACCTGGAAGCTGATGACCGAAACCGCCTGGCAGGGGCGCGCGGATTTTGTGGATAGTGAAACAGGCTGGGTGATCGCTCAATCGGCGCAGAAACTGGCGCTGGTCAAGACCATTAATGGCGGTACAACCTGGGAAGCGCTCACGCCGCGGATTGTGCCTTAGGGGTTGTGGGGTAAGTCAGGATTGTTTGAAAATTACTATCAGGTCTACGGCAGTAATCGCGCCCGCCCTGGGGTAAACCCCTGGGCTATGAACAGCGCCCCGTCCCACTCTGCTACACTGCGGGGATAATAATAAACGGGGCTAAAGCGATCATCCGACCGTAATAAAACCTATTTTTACTCAGCGACGTTTCTGTTTATCTGACTGGTAAATGAATGCTGAATACCGTCCCCTGGCCCAGGCGGCTGCGCAGAAATACTTCCCCGCTGTGGCGTTCGGCGATGGCGCGCACCAGCGCCAGGCCAATGCCGCTGCCGCGAATGCCGCGCGCATTTTCGCCCCGGTATAACTCGTCCCAGACCAGCGGCACTTCCTCTTCCGGAATACCCGGCCCGGTATCGGCCACCTCCACTACCACGCGCCCGGCACTTTCAAAGGCGCGCAGTTCGATGGTGTTGCCGGGTTGAGTAAACTTGAGCGCATTATCCAGCAGGTTGTGAAAAAGCAGAAAGAGCAGGTCGTGGTCGCCGGGTACTGCGGGCAGCGGCCAGGGGGCCAGGGGCAGGGTGATGGTCAGCTTGCGCTCAGCGGCTTCATCCCTTTCGCCTGCGACTGCCATGACCTCGCGCAGCAGTTCATCCAGATTGACCGGTGCGCTGTCGAGCGGGCGGGTTTTTAACTCGGCCAGTTTGCGCAGATCGGCCAGCAGGCGGCTGAGGCGCAGCGTCTGGTTTTCCACACTGAAGATGATCTCAAACTGCGAATCGGTGGGCTCGGTACCGGCCAGGTTTGCCAGACCGGCGCGCATGGCCATGAGCGGGTTTTTTAATTCATGATCCAGACGGCGTAAAAATTCGTGGCGTTCGTTGACGGTTTCGGTTTGGAATTTGACCAGTAGGCTGCGGTTTTGCTGCGCAGCACGCAGACGGCGCACTCCTTCCAGCGTCAGCGCCAGGGTCAGGGCCAGGCCGAGCAGCAGGGCCATAGTGCCAAAGTCGATGCGCACGAAGACAACCTGGTTTGGCAGCCAGCCGCCCCACCAGGCGAATGCCAGCGCTGCGCCCAGCGCGGCAGGGAGCAGGAGCAGCAAACCGCGCAGCAGGGTTTTCATGCTTTTCCCGCCACTTTACCGGCGAAGCGGTAGCCTTCACCAGGTACTGTTTCGATATAAGTGGGGGTGGCGGCATCGTCTTTGAGTACCTTGCGCAGCTCGGCGATGCGCGTATCGACACTGCGGGTGCCCACAGGGTAATCCCAGCCCCAAACGGTTTCCAACAGCCGTTCGCGGCTGATGAGTTCGTCGGGATGGGTCATCAGGTATTCAAGCAGGGCGATGGCTTTGGGGGTCAGGGTTTGTTCCTGCTGG
>JBBRWF010000122.1:0-10070 GCA_038249405.1 Anaerolineales bacterium | reverse complement strand
TCAGATTCGCTCGTTCCCGGCCCGCTAACCAGCGCGGACAATTCACTCGGCAAAGCCGCCGCAATCGTCTCAGCCGCCTGCAGCGTTTCTTCTGACACCGCGCCAGCTTCAACAGCGCTTGCAGCCGGTTCAGCCTGCGTCACCCAATCCGGCGCAGCCTCATGCCGGTCTTCCGGCTTCGTGATCAATTCTTCAGCCTTCGCGCCCTGTTTCTCCGCCAGTGACTCCAGCCACAATAAGGCCGCATCTTGTTCAGACTCGCTTGTCCCAGGTCCTGAGACCAGTTTTGAAAGCTGTGGCTCGGGTAGTTCAATCGCCTCAGTTTTCAAAGCACCTTCCGCTTCTTCAGCAATTGGCTTGGATTCGGGTTGCGCCGATGCACTTTCACCCAGCCAATCCGGCGTTACCTGTTCAGGGCCAGACGTTTCAGCAGCCAGCTCAGACAAACCGCTCAACCAGTCCAACTCACCTTCAGCCTCTGGCAGCGTTGCCGGTGCTTCCGCTGCAGCAGTCTCCGGCGTGGAAATTGTTCCCAGCCATTCCGGCGTTTCCTGACCGGCAGCAGTTGTGTCTGCAGCAGGCGCAGACAGACCACTCAACCAATCCGGTATACCGTCATCCGCAGACTCTGTTTCAGACACCCCAGCCGCAGGTGCGAGAGTATCAGGCGTTGAAACAGATTCCAACCAATCCGGCACATCCTGATTAGCCGCCGCTGACTCAGACGCAGGCTCAGAGAGCCCGCCCAACCAATCCGGCACATCCTGATTAGCCGCCGCTAACTCAGACGCAGGCTCAGAGAGCCCGCTCAACCAATCCGGCACATCCTGTTTAGCCGCCGCTAACTCAGACGCAGGCTCAGAGAGCCCGCTCAACCAGTCCAGCTCGCCTTCAGCCTCAGCTTGTCCAACCGGCAAAACCGCGGCCGGCTCAGCAGTCACAGGCACAGCTGGCAAGTCCGAGACTTGTGCAGACATACCACTCAACCAGTCCGCAACATTATCAGTCACTGGCTTGGTTTCAGAGGTTGGAACTGCCGGAATGGCAGGCTCCGCAGCATTGATTTCGCCCAACCAGTCCGGCAGGGAATCATCTGAATCAAATGCTGCTTGATCCTCTTCGCCAGTCTCAACATCCTTCAACCAATCCATACCGTCGCCGGCTGAGGCAGCCGGGGCAGTTCCCAAATTATTCAACCAGTCCAAATCAGCACCCGCTGATTTTTCTCCAGCGCCATCCGTGCCCAAAGACTTGGAAAGCTCATCCGCGCTCTTGGTTTGACCCACGCCGGGCGCACCCAGGCTCGCCAACCAGTCAAAGTCTGCTGTTTCATTATCGGCATCGCTGTTCTCCGCAGTTGCCGCGCTTGCATTAGCCGATCCAGGAGGGGCCATCGCCTTCAACCACTCCGGGATATCCGCAGCAGCCAATTCCTGTCCGCTCGCAGTTCCTGCGGGCTCTTCAAAAGTAATCGGCCCATCCTTAAAATCCCCGCTAGTCGGTCCCCAGCCAGATTGCTTCATCCAGACGGGGATATCTTCAGCAGGTACAGCGGCCAGATTGGATGTAGCTTGACTGGGCGTTTGCGCCTGGTCGGGCATTGACCAGCCATCGGCAGGCCGCTCGCCCGGATCCCACTCCAGCCGTTCAATTTGAACAGCGACATCCGGTACCTGGTCAGAGTCAAATACAGAACCGGTTACCACGGCAGAATAAGGATCTAAAGACTGGATACGGCGTTTGTATTGCTCCACACCCTGGGCCATGCTCGTCCCTGGCAAAATATCCACCAGAATACGATTTCCATCCAGGCTAAAGGGATATTGTTTAAGCAAATTGATGCTGTGTTCAACCGCCTCATTTTTCATGCCAGCCCGGTAATATGCGCGCGCAAGCAGCGTTTTCATATCATTACGCGATTGATCTTCAGCCAAGACCGATTGGATTTCAGTAATAGCCTGCTGGTACTCACCGCCCTTTACATAAATTTGAGCCAGCGCGCCGCGTGTAAGATAGATTTTTGGAGGTTCCAGCCCATCCCTGCGGCCAATCAAGCGCCGTAATTCAGACTGTACGCCGCCATTGGTCGAGTTAATCTCAAAAGCGCGCTCCATGTGCCAGATGGCGCCGTTAATATCCTTCTGCGCATCACAAACAATGCTCATTCCCAGGTGAGAAACAAAATCATCTGGAGCCGCCAGTAGAACACGCTGAAAAATATCCGCCGCATCTGCATAACGATGCGACTCCAGGTAAGCCTTCCCCATTAACCGGTAAGTCTCCAGGTGCTTGGGGTAACTTTTCAGAATGTGCTGGCAATGAGCAACAGCTTCTTCAACCTGACCGTGATCGATCAGGCCTTCAATATCACGATTATATACACGCAAGGCTACTTTACTCATGGGCGGACTCCAACTTAAAGTATGCACCAAACCTTGATTAAAGGCAAGAGATTCAATTTGCTAATTATATACTGCGAATGATTACTCTAAACGCTTTTGCTGCCTTGCTCCATTCGATGGGTTTTCCCACCGCATAAAACCACTCAGTCATAAAACAAAGGCAGGGGCGGCGTATTGATTTCAGTAAATGTATGCGCAGCCAGAACATCACCCCTGGCAGTTCTCAACTTTTCCGTGTCATTCGCATGAACAACAAACAATGCCTCACCAGATTTTACATAATCACCCACTTTATGCAAAATCTCAAAACCAACCGCATGATCGATTGGATCACCCTTTTGGGCGCGCCCGGCTCCCAGGTTAACAGAAGCCTCACCAATCAATCTGGCATGGATTTGCGAAAGGAAGCCCGTCTCTGGCGCCGGAACTGTTTCCACATAACGGGCAGCTGGCATTTTATCAGGCTGGTCAATATATGAAACATCACCGCCTTGCGCAATCACCAACTGCCTGAACTTCTGAAAAGCAGCCCCGCTCTGGATTGCTTCTTCCGCCATCCGCCGCGCAGACTGAAGGTCAGCGCAGCGTTCGCCCAATACCAGCATATGCTCACAGGCTACCAGGCAGTGTTCGCGGAAATCATCCGGTCCACCGCCGTGCAGCACATCCAGCGCCTCTTTTACTTCCAACGCATTCCCAACCGTAAAGCCCAGCGGCTGATCCATATTTGAAAGCAGGGTTTTGACCTTCCTCCCGGCCATTTCACCAATCGTGGTCATGGTTTCAGCCAACTCGCGAGCCTCCGCCAGGGTCTGCATAAACGCGCCCAGCCCGGTCTTTACATCCAGAACAATGGCGGTAGCCCCGGCAGCAATTTTCTTGCTCATAATGGACGATGCAATTAAAGGGATGGATTGCACTGTGCCGGTCACATCCCGCAGTGCATAAAACTTCCCATCCGCCGGGGCCAGATCCAGAGACTGCCCTGTCAACACAATATCGATTTCTTTTAACTGGTGTTTAAATTCTTCAGTTGTTAGATCCACCCGGTAACCCGGAATGGATTCAAGCTTATCAAGCGTCCCGCCGCTGAAACCCAACCCCCGGCCAGACATCTTGCCGCCGGGTAAACCACACGCAGCCACAATCGGTAACACCGCCAGCGTGGTCTTATCCCCCACTCCGCCCGTGGAATGTTTATCCACAACAACCGCCACAATATCCGATAAATCCAAAATCTGGCCGGAATGCGCCATGGAAAGCGTCAGATCGGTGGTTTCGCGGGCATTCATCCCATTCAGCAAAACAGCCATAGCCCAGGCCGCCGCCTGGTAATCGGTAATTTCGCCCCGCGTAAAACCTTGAATAAAAAAGTCTATCTCTTCGCGGCTTAATTCATTTTTATCGCGTTTTTTGATAATGATATCGACAGCACGCATGGGAACTCCTGAGAACGATGGGTTTATTTTATCCTAAAATTCGTCCCATGCCGCGCACAAGTCCTGCGGCGCGATCAAGCATAGGTCATCATCCACCTGGCGACCAGCCGGTTACCCCAACTTTTTTGCGTACGGCAAAAAAACATATTAATTCTATAAAGCTCCCGGGCACTTCAAAACAGTAAAAATCATCCTGAATTTGGCCATCCAGCGAATGAAAATCGTATTGCGTAGCATGCCCCGCCAGTGGAGTTTTCGCCGGTCTTTGGTGGCCTGCTCTTGGCGCAAAACTCCACATAAAAACCGTTTGTCTCCCCCTTCCGATTTTGACCGAAGGTCGGGGGCCGGGGGTTCTTTCACTCCACATGTTCCTGGCGGAGCTGGTTAATAACTGATGATAAAACATGCCGTGAGTAAATACCTAATTCTTGATTAGTTTCCAGCCATCCGCAGTATCCTGCACCGTCCAGCCCAGGTCAGCGATCTGCCGGCGTAAATCATCAGAGGCAGACCAATCCTTGCGGCTTCGTGCAGCCTGCCGTGCCTCCGCCAGGGCCACCACCTGTTCTGGCGGAAGCTGATCTGGCGGCGCAGCCATCTGGCTCGCATGCGATACCATATCCCAGATATCTTCAGGAATTCCAGCAGATGGCGACTCAGGTTCCAGCAGCGGCCCGATCTGCGAAAGCGGAAAACTTGTACCCGATGGGGAAATCTGTGGGTCACATGCTCTCACCAGCGAAACCGAACTGACCCCCACCACCTGGCATTGTCGCTTGGCAAAATCCAGTATGATACCGGTATGTTCGTCCAGCCCTAAAACTGTGTGCCCATCCGGAAGCTGTTCACACCATTCCGCAAACCGCTCCATTCCAATAAAACACCGGCTGGTATCCACATCTGCGCCGCCATCTGTGTTATTCCAATGAGGAACAATGGAAAGCGGTGTGTAAAAATCCGCAAAAAGGTCCAGCCCGGGGAACAGATGAACATCCTGCCCCACCTTGTAAATCTCGTAAACCGGCACGCCAAATGCCCCCACCGCAATGGTGGCCGCACTGGCAAATACCAGGGTAGCCCCCAAACGATGCCGGGCGCGAATAATATCCCAGGCCAGGCTGCCCTGCAGCTGGCGGATGGCGTAGGTTGGGCTGCCTGGCCCCATAAAGATAAAGTTGGCATGCAGCAGTGGCGCACACACTTCCGGGTCATCCGGGCTGAAAAGTGTCCCCTTTTTACGCGCAGGGATAACATCCACCTGCGGCTTGTAATTTGCCAGGCGGGTTTTGAAAAATTCAGCCACTTTACCAGCCACTTGTCCGGAATTCAACTCAAACCCGGCAGGCGTTTCAACCACCGCAATGCGCAAAGGCTGCGAAAGCTGCCGGGCCAGTTGTTCAAATATACGCCCGCCAGCCAACGAAGTCTCTCCAGAACCCAGAAAAGCAATATTTCCACTTGTCATTTATTCACCTTTAAATCATTCGATAACGCAATTCAGTTTTTTGAAAAATTAGCTTAGATAAACTGCCAAAAAACCAGGGTTTTTATTAAGACCTCTTTCAAATGTCAAATCCTGACCTTGAAATACTACTGGTTTATCGAATAACTGCCCGCTCTTCGCGCAAGGTTAAAACTCTTTCGCTGGCAGCACACCCCATGAACGGGGCTAAAACGGCTATCCATTGTTATTAAAACCCCATTCATGGGGCGCTGTTCATAGCTCTGGGCTCGCGATCTTTGCGCCCCCTTTGGGTCAGCCCAGAGCGGACTTATGCAAGAGGCCTATTCCTATTTTTTTTGTCCTTCTCCGTGTGCTCCGCGGTCTCTGCGGTAAATGCCTTACAAAACAACCCTATTCCTTAATCAGCCTGATTCATCTTATCCAATAATGCAAACAGCAGCGAATTTTCAGGAATATCAGACATCGACGCGCTGTAATGCTGGTAACGAATGGTACCTGTTTTATCGATCAACAAAAGCGCGGGCACCCGCCCAAGCTTGAACAGATTCCATTCCTGCCCATAAACATTTGCCACAATATGTCGTGGATCGGGCAGACCAACAAACGGCAAATGTTCGCTTTCCCAATATCGTTGAAAAGCACTCTGATTGTCCGGGCCGATTGTCAAAATCTCTGCGTCACGCGCAGTAAAGGCCTGGTACTCATCGCGCAAACGCGCCAGATGAGCCCGGCAATAAGGTCACAAAAAACCGCGTAGGAAAACAAGCACCACGTTTTTCTTGCCGCGAAAATCAAACAAGCGGATATTAACACCGCTTAAATCCGATAGTTCAAAATCTGGCGCATTTTGCATTTTATCAGGCATGGAACCCATCCTACTTTATTGGAATGCAGTGACAAATTCCCGTACAGCTTGCATAAATTCCGCAGGCTTTTCCTCGTGAGGAACATGCCCGGCATCCGTGATAACCACCAGCTTTGCGTTCGGGATCTCTTTTCCCAGTCGCAAACTCTGTTCTGTTGGCACAATCCGATCATCATCACCAGTTAAAACCAGCACAGGCATCTTCAATTCTTTCAAGCGCAGGTCAAGCCCCAACGAATGGCTCGCTTTGGTCAGTTCCCATAGCGCAACATCCCAATGATTGGCCTGTAAAGGTTTACGATAGCCTTCCAGAATTTCCTGTGTCACATTGGCCGGATTATGCCAGGCTGTACGAATAAAATCATCTCCGCGAGCTTGAAGCTGCCTGGCCAGCAAAGGTCCCAGGTGATCCATCTGTGGTGTATTGAATATCGGGCGAAGCCAGTTCGGGGAACCGCCGCCAGCATAAATAGCGGCATCCACCAGCACCAGCCCTTTCACCCGCTCCGGGTAGGCCAATGCAGTCGCAACTGAAACTGTCCCCCCCGCTGAATTCCCCACCAACCAGGCTTGCTCCACACCCAGCGCATCCATCAAACTAATAACAAGTTTCACCTGCGCTTCGGGCGAGTAAGGGCTTTCCCCAGTCCACGAACCAGGCAGCGAGCGCGAGGTCAGGCCAAATGCGGGTCGGTCAAAAGCAATCACACGCCCCAGCTCGGAAAAAGGCAGCTTCACTTCGCGCCACGAATACACCGATGCGCCAAAACCGTGCAGCAAAATAAAGACCGGCTTGCCGCTGCCCAGCTCTTTATAGTGAACATTCAGCCCATTAATCTCGATAAACTTGCTATCCGCGTCTGCCAGTTGCTTTTCATCAACAGTGGCAGTCAATACCGGTACCGTCACCAAAAACGGGCCCACCAGTATAGCCAGCAGGATGAATACAAGTAGGCCGATTAACATTTTTTTCCAGGGTCTATTCATATGCATCGAATTTCAAGGCTGAAGCGAACTCAAAAACGCTGCGGTCGCATCCGTCGTCTGCTGCCACTGCTGCTCGGGAGTAATCGTCGCTGGCTTGTCACCTGGTTGTGGCCCGTAATCGCCAAACTGGCCGTGATTCCCGCCCTCGATCACAACAAACTTGGTATCGGCTGGCTCAAACGCTTTATACTGCTCAATCTTGGCCCCGTTATCCAGCCCGCCATCCTCCGTACCGTAAATGGAAAGCATCTTAATGTTCGAATTCCTGAGCTTATCGTCCGCTGGATAAGATGCCCAGAAAACAATCCCGCGAATTTCAGGGTGGTTCTGTGCAAAAATCGCCGAAGCCACCCCGCCCAACGAATGACCGCCCGTTACCCATACTTTAATATCAGGGAAATCTTTGAGTACAGGAGCACCCGCTTCAATATCGAAAAACGCCAGGTTGAGCCGGACCGGCACAAGCACAACCAGAAATCCCCGCGCCGCAATTTGATGCAAGATCGGAGCATAGGCACGGTATTCCACGTGCCCGCCCGGGTAAAAAAGAAACCCGGTGCTGGCTGAACCTGTGGCAGGTGCAAAAGTGATGTATTTGCCCGTATCTGTCACGATTACCTGAGCATCAGATTTCATTGCTTCCAGGGCAGCCTGCCTCGGCTGGCTGGGAGTCTCAGCCCAAATGGTAAACCCGGCCGCCCCAATCACCACAACAACCAACAAGATAATGCCGGCCCATTTAAAAAATTTCTTCATCTGATTACCTCTCTAATAACTCCCTGGACTTTTGCCAGATAGCATCAAACATTTCAACAGTCAGCCTGCCAGTCAGCGTATTTTGCTGGCTGGGATGGTAAGAACACACCAACTCAAAAGGATTACCCGTAACAGCTGAATCCGAAAAGTGATAAACCGCGCCGTGCCCAAACTTTACACCTGCGTGTAACTTTCCTGCTTCAGTTGAATTTTTGGAATATATCCGCAGGATGCTCTCAAAGGCTATCCGACCCAGCACCACAATTACTTTTGGCTGTATCAGTCGTAGTTCGCGCTCCAGGAAAGGCTGGCAATTAGCCATCTCAACCGTGCTTGGCTTGTTATCAGGCGGAGCGCAGCGGCAAACCGGGGCAGTATACAGGTCAGTCAGCGCCAACCCGTCCTCGCGCGCAATCGAAACTGGCCGGTTTGCAAACCCTGCCCGGTATAAAGCCGGATAAAAGAAACCACCCGAAGCATCCCCCGTAAACTGCCGCCCGGTGCGGTTCGAACCGTGTGCGCCCGGCGCCAACCCAACCACAAAAACGCGGGCTTGCGGGTCGCCAAAACCCGGCACTGGCCTGCCCCAATATTCCTGGTTCTGATACGCCTTGCGCTTATCGCGCGCCACCTGTTCACGCCAGGCCACCAGGCGCGCGCACTTCTGGCAGGGCAAAATCTCCGCGTTTAATTGGTCGAGCTCAAGCGTTTGAGTCATTTCTTTATTCTATCCAAAGCACAGCCTCAAGCATATCAGAGTTCCATAAGAAAAAAGGCTGCCCCTCACCGGACAGCCTTCATACCCTATACACCTTTTCGTTTTAAGTATTCCCGATACAGCGCCGGTTGGTAATCATCCAGGTCTTGAGAATAATAATACTCTCCCGTCAGCCCCGGGAATTTGGCAAAATCCGGGATCGGTTTCACCAGCGGGTTGCTGTTCGCAAACTTCTTAATCGCCTCTGCGTGCGGTTTGATCGACCCATCCGGTCGCACCAGCCCAAAATGGCGCTCATGTCGCGATTCACCGCACGGTGGAACCTCCCATAATTCGGTGGCGTAATCTGCAAAACACCAGGTAAACGCACCTGGAGAACCAATTTCCTGCACGCGCGGCATCACCAGCCGCATGTATTCGGCAAAGTCTTCTTCAGATGCCATGTACTGTTTACGATCCATGCCGTACGCCTGCCACTCCCAGGTTTCAGAGCCTTTGCCGGGCAGGTTCGTGCATCCGCCAAACTCCTCCATCAGCGCAGGTTTCCCAGCCAGGGCCGCCGTCAGGGCCGTGGTAAATGGCACATAATCCGGGTCAAGCGCACCGCGCGCCCATTCACAATACATGGGGTATGAATGCATCACAGGCAGGTCAGTTTCAGCATGTACCATGTCAAGGCGCAGGCCGTTATTGCGGCTAAGGCTGTCGCCGTGCGTCCCCACTGTCACCGGGTGAACCAGGTCAATCGATTTGATCAACGAGGTCATATCATGCACCCACTCCTGCCCGGCAGCCGCATCCACCGGCCAGGCAAACAGGTCTGGCTCGTTGCCCAGGTTCCACATCCAGATCGCCGGATGATCCTTGAGCGCAGAAACAACCGTCTTCAGCAGCAGGCGTTCCGCCTCCAGCGCCTGCGGGTCGCTGAACATATTGCGGTAATTGCCATTCGGAACAATCTGTCCGCGGCTGATAACCTGGCGCACCCAGCCAAAATAAGGAGACGGATACCCTTCACGCTCACTCAAAAGCCAGCGCGGCGCCCAGTTCGGCCCGCTCATGTGACCCGTAAAAAAAGTTACATCCAACCGCAGGGCGTGCTTCGCCGCGATATCAGCCACTTTCTCCAGGTTAGCCAGCGCATTTTTATCCACGCTGGTTGGTTCCGGTTGAAAATCATCCCATAACAAAAACAAACGCACTATGCTCAGCCCCAGCTCCTGGATGATCGCAAACTCATCATCCACCTCACCGGCGTCAAACTGCGACCACCAGTACATCGCCTTGCGCCGTGGCCAATAATTTACACCCAACAGAAATTTTTGGCACGGTTCAGAACTAAAAAGTTGCACCTTTACAAATTGCTGAGAGACAGGCAGCCACTGAACGGATAAGATAGAGTTTGCGAACAAAATCCATTCGGACAGAGGCTACCTGC
>JBBRWF010000121.1:0-10102 GCA_038249405.1 Anaerolineales bacterium | reverse complement strand
GGGCACAGGGATATTCCGTGATTGTGGTGAGTCCAAACCCGGTGCGTTTTGAGGCGGCAGCCTTGCCGGCCAGTGAGAGCGTGCAGCAGGCTGCGCGAATACTATCTTTGCGCAGACGGGTGACTTTGCAGCGATTGCGGCATGCCGGGGTGCAGGTGGTCGATTGGGATGTTACGCATTCTTTTGAGCAAGTGGTGGAGAGCGCGCTATCCCGCCCGCCAGCGTTCATGCGCGCCATTGGCGCGGGTGCGGCTAAATGAACGGCCAAAATTATTCTCTGTTAAATAAATGACAAAATTCTTGCTGGTTTCTTTTCTGATGATGGGTGTGATGTTGCTTACGGCGGGCTGGCTGCTGCTGCCGGGGATATGGCCGGTTGGGTGGCTGCTGGTTTTATTGCTGCCGGTGGGCTTATTCTTGTTAAAGCGGAAATTCCCTGCTACGATGAATCTGGCGCTGGTGTTGTTATGTGGCGCGGCTGCATTGGGGCTGTGGAAGGGGATGAATTTGGCCCTGGCGTTTGCCGGGATGCTATGCGTGTTCGCAGCCTGGGATTTGGATAGTTTTTCCCACCGGCTGGCATTTGCTTCTGTAGAAGACGGGCCATTTTTGATTGAGCGCCAGCATTTGCTGCGATTGAGTTTGATCCTGGGGCTGGGGGTTGTGATCAGCCTGGCATCTTTTTTCATTCGTTTTTCGTTTCGTTTTGAGTGGGTGGTTGTTCTGGCAGTGCTAACTTTCCTGGGGATTGGCGCGCTGGTGAACTGGCTGAGGACGAAAGAAGATTAGCGGGTCACCTTTATTTGAGGGTTTTGAGCCAGGTTTCGGTGTCCTGCGGGGTGCGCATGTGCAGCACTTTCAGGTGCGTATATTGGGGCATGGCAAAGAAAACCGGGTATTCCCGTTTGCGCCGCCAGTAGGTCTTGAACAGCCAGTTGAAGAGCGAATCTTCTGCTGACCAGATCTTGAACTGCGGCCATAAGCGTTCGCGGTTGGTGCCCCACAGCAACTCTTGTTTCCACCAGCGGCGATAGGTGCGCCGCCACAAGCGCCAGAAAATTGTCCAGAGGGGGTAGTCGAGCCAGATGACCGCTTCGGCGCGCGGCCAGGAGACATCGCGCGCTACGCTGTAATTGCCGGCGATGACCCAGCGTGGGGCGCGGGTGGCCTGATCCACCTTCATACGAAAATCTTCGTCTGAAAGGTGATCCCAGTCTGGCAGCCAGTGAATTGCATCCAGTTCTATGAAATTCAGGCCGAATTGAGCTGCGAGCTGTTCTGCGAGGGTGGATTTGCCTGAGCCGGTCGTCCCAACAACGATGACGCGCTGGAAGGGGAATGCCATTGTTTAAGTTCCTCCTTTTCAGGGTAGATTGAATGGGGGAAATATTATATTACGTTACTGGTTATAAGCGGCACAATTTAGAAACGGTGTGGCAATTTCAGGGGACTATTTTTATGATAGGATTCAGCGAAGTTTGTTGTGTGCTTTCAAACCATTCCTGAACAATGAGGCTGCCATGTTTGACCTTCCTGATGACCAGATTGTGCCGCTTTCGAAAGAGCATGTTTTTTGGACATGGTCGGCGCAAGCGAAAGTTAATCCGATTGCGGTGAAGCGCGCGAGGGGTGTGTATTTTTGGGATGTAGATGATAAGCGTTACCTTGATTTTAACTCGATGACCATGTGTGTGAACATCGGTCACGGTGATCAACGTGTGATCGATGCCATGAAGGCGCAGCTGGACGAAATTCCGTATGCCGCGCCGGGTATGACCACCAAAATACGCGCATTGGCAAGTAAGGCGGTTGCAGATGTAACGCCGGAAGGCAAATTGAGCAAGGTGCTGTTTACGTTGGGCGGTGCAGATGCAAACGAAAACGCGATCAAAATTGCAAGGGCATACACCGGACGGCACAAAATCCTCTGCCGTTACCGTTCTTATCACGGCGCAACGGCCGGGGCAATGGCTGCAACGGGTGATCCGCGGCGGGTGAGCTGGGAGCCGAACCTGATGCCGGGCGTGGTGCATTTCCTCGACCCGTACCGTTATCGCTCCACGTTCCACCGCACCAATCCGGGTATCTCCGAAGCTGATTTTTCCCAGGATTATCTCAACCACCTGGAAGAGATTATTCTTTACGAAGGGCCTGAGAGCATTGCCGCGATTTTGATGGAATCTGTAACCGGTACGAATGGGATTATTATTCCACCGGCAGGCTACATGCAGGGTGTGCGCGCCTTGTGCGATAAATACGGCATTCTGATGATTGCGGATGAAGTGATGGCCGGGTTTGGGCGCACAGGGCGCTGGTTTGCCATTCAGCATTGGAATGTGGTGCCGGACATTATGAGCATGGCCAAGGGACTGACCTCGGCTTATGCGCCGCTGGGTGCAGTGGCGATGAAGCCTGAAATTGCGGCCACTTTTGATGAGCATGTGTTTGAATCTGGGCTTACCTATACATCTCACCCGGTTTCGCTGGCGGCGGCGTTGGCAAATATCGCTGTGATGAAATCTGACCATCTTGTTGAAAATGCAGCTGCTCAGGGTCTTGTGCTGCACAAACTGCTGACCGACCTGGGCGAATCGCATCCCAGTGTTGGTGATGTGCGTTCCATCGGGTTGTTTGGAATTATTGAGGTTGTAAAAGATCGAAAGACCAGGGAACCGATGGCGCCCTGGAATGGCAACAGCCCTGAAATGGCGGCTTTGCGGAAGGCGTGCCTCGATGCGGGTTTGTTTGTATATACCCACTGGCATACCATGCTGATCATTCCCCCGTTAATTATTACCGAGGAACAATTGAAAGAAGGTTTTGCTGTGATTGACAAAGCATTGGAGATCACTGATCAGAACGTTAAATAATGACAGATTTATATTATGCAACTTTATTGGGCTTTTCAGGGTTTGTTTCTTTATTTGTAGCAGGGATTGCATGGAGACGACGCCCTGTGCCAGGTGCAAGCGGGCTGTTCGCATTTATGCTCGCGTTGTGCTTCTGGTCTTGTATGTATGCCATTTTTTGGCTGGTACCAACGCGAGCGGATAAGCTGTTCTGGTTGAGTCTGGCGTATATGGGGGTGATGATTTCACCGGGGGCCTTCCTGGTGATGGTGCTTCAATTTACCGGTTATGCACACTGGTTATCAGGCCGAATCGTTATTATTTTAGGAATACCCGCTGCGGTTGTGCTGCTTTCACTGTGGACAGATCCCTGGTTCGGGTATTTTTTTGGGAATGTGGATTATACAAACCCTGAATTCTATTTGAAGGGTGGTGCGGGGTTCTGGTTGGGGGTATTGTATTCTTACCTTGTCACATTTAGCGCGGTGTGCTTTTTAATCCATGCTTACTGGCGCTCAACGAGTTTGCGGCGGGACCAGGTAGGGGATGCGCCTATGGGCCGCGAAGCCGTGGTGGAGATTTTGGAAGATAGTGTGCTGGTGATTGACACGCAAAACCGGGTGGTTGATTTAAACCCGATGGCGAAAACCTTTATGGATCAGGGCAGCCAAAACCCGATCGGTAAGCCGATTGAGCAAGTTTTCTCAGAATGGCTAAGAGCAAGCGGCCTGGATTTAGATTTATCGCAGGCCCGTTTTCAGATAAAAGTAAACAAGGCCGGGTGGCGGTATTATGACATCACGATTTCGCCCATGTTTGATCGTAACAATACGGCATTGGGGCGGCTGATTCTGTGGCGAGATATTACTGTCCAAAAGAAAACCGAAGAAGAGTTTCAGAAATTTTATTTTGCAGTTGAACATAGTAATGCATCGATTGTCATTACCGATACAGATAGCCGTATCGAGTATGCCAACCCGTACTTCAGCCAGATTACAGGGTATGACATTGAATCTGTGCGTGGGAAAACTCCCCAGATCTTTAAGTCTGGAGAGACGCCGGATGCTGTTTATAAGTCTTTGTGGGAGGCTATTAAAAGCGGCAAAGAGTGGGGCGGAGAAATGCTAAATAAGAAGTTAAACGGTGAGTTATTTTGGGAATATAACCGTATTTCACTGGTAAAAGACAGCCAGGGAAATGTTACCCATTACCTTGCGATTAAAGAGGACATTACTGAGCGAAAGAAGAAAGATGAAGAGCTGCGGGATGCTAATTTGCGTTTGCAAGCGCAGTTGAACGAAATTGAGAGCTTGCATGCCAAGTTACAAGCAGAGTCTATTCGTGACCGCCTGACGGGGCTGTTTAATCGAAAATTCATGGAGGAAACTCTGGAGCGTGAAATTGCCATGGCTTTTCGCATGGGCACGGTATTGAGCCTGGTGATCATGGATGTGGATCGGTTTAAAACCGTCAACGACACTTACGGACACCAGGCGGGTGACATGGTGATAAAAAAGCTAGGGGAATTCCTGTTGCAGAATACACGCAGTGGTGATATGGCCTGCCGTTTTGGAGGCGACGAGATTGTGGTAGTTATGCCGAACGCCACGATCGAAGATGCCTGCCAACGAGCAGAAGAATGGCGCAAGACTTTTGTTGAAATGACATTTGTATTTGGTAATCAGTCTTTTTCCACCAGCCTGACACAGGGAGTTGCGGCGTTTCCAGTGCATGCTGCCAGTTCTTATGATCTTTTAAATGTGGCAGACAAGGCTTTGTATTTTGCTAAAACCCGGCGAAATATTGTATGCGCGTATGATCCGGCAAGCATGGCTGGGCCGCCTTCGTGATAGTCACCAGGCGCCAACGGGAAATAATGCAATACATTCGCCATAAGTGGGCAGCTTTTTTCGTCCTATAATAAATTTGAGCGCGTACGCAAGCAACGTAAACCATCATTTGAGGCCGTCAAGGTGCCAAACATGCCAAAACTCTTTCGCGACGAAACTCGGGTGGGCGATATACCAAGAGTTTCGTCGGGTGAACGCATTTTAGTGATTGATGATTCGGATCAAATCCGCAATTTTGTGGTTGATCAGATATTAAAGCCGCACGGTTTCGTGGTGGATATTGCACGTGATGGCGAAGCAGGTTTGCGCAAAGCTCTTGCGGTTCCACGTCCCGACCTGATTTGCCTTGATTTTGAAATGCCCAAGCTAAATGGTTTGCAGGTTTTGCAAGCCTTGCACGCAAAGAACAACAAAATCCCGGTTATTTTGATTACATCGCACGGCAGCGAAGAGGTGGCCAGCGAGGTTTTTCACCTGGGTGCGCGCGATTATCTGATTAAACCTTTTACTGTAGATGAAATGCTGGAAGCTGTTGAACGCGCACTTTCTGAAGTGCGGCTGCGCCGTGAGCGGGATGAACTGCTGGTTAAGTTTGTCGATACCAATCGCGAACTCGAAACAAGGGTGCGCGACCTGAATGTATTGCACAAAATCAGCCACTCTGTGACGGCTTTGTTGGAGCTGCCTGAGCTTGTGACGCGCATTGTTGAAGCGGCTTTGTATATTACCGGCGCAGAAGAAAGCGCTATTTTTGTGCTTCCAGAAGCTTCCACCCAAATTAAATTACAAATAGCACGCCACCGTGGGCAGAACACAAATACGCTTGAAATTAGTGAAAAAGCGCAATCGGCTGCGCAGCAAGCCATCGCAAGTGGAGTGCCTGTTTTTACTGCGTCTTCTATGTTTGTGCCGCTGGTTTCTGCGGGCCAGGTTTTGGGAGCGCTGGGGGTCAGTAACAGCGTTACGGCGCGTTTTATGACAGACCATGACCGGCAAATGCTGCAATCGCTGAGCGATTATACGGCAATTACAATTCAAAATGCTTACCTGTTTCAAAAAGTTCAACTTTCAAAGGAACGCGAAAAGAAGCAGCTGCGCAGCCTGTTTGAGCAGTATGTTTCGCCGCAGGTTGTCAACCGTTTACTTCAGAATCCCCAGGCGGCTGCGCCGGGTGGAGTGAGGCAGCCCATCAGCATTCTTTTTGCCGATATTAGAGGTTTTACAAGCCTGGCCGAGCAGCTGCCCCCCGAGCAACTAATGCCCTTGCTTAACCAATACCTGGCATCGGCGGCAGCGGCTGTTCTTGATGAGGAAGGAACGCTCGACAAGTTTATGGGGGATGCTGTGATGGCGCTCTTTAATGCGCCCTTGCCACAGCCAGTTTATGCGCTTTGTGCAATACGGGCGGCGCTTAAAATTCAAGAATCTGTTAACCGTGTACACGCCGGTCTTCCGGCGTCGATGCATCTGCGCTTTGGCATTGGTATTGCTTCTGGCGAGGCGGTGGTTGGTAATATTGGCACAATACGTTTGATGAATTACACGGCCCTGGGGGATTGTGTGAACATTGCCCGCCGGTTGCAGGAGAGCGCACTTGGCGGTCAGATCATTATTGATGCCCCAACCTATGAAATGACCAGAGAGCATATCCAGGTTCTTCCCATGATGAATATCCAGCTTAAGGGACGGGCAGCGGCTGTGCAAGTTTATGAATTGACCGGCTTGCGTTGATCAAACGGGTCTGAATGAAAAATAAATCCCCGGCAGCTTCATGCTGCCGGGGATTTATTTACTTTACTTCAGGTTATTTTAAGTTGAAGGTTCGGACGAGGAGTACAGCCATCTGGTCGCGAGCGACTTGATCGGCCGGGCAGTACAGTTTGGGCGTAACGCTGCAGCCGGATGTAATGCCTTCCAATGCCAATTCTTCAATCCACTCAACAGCCCAGTTGTTCAGGGGAACATCCTGGAAGATACCCTGAGCGGGTGGTGGGAAATAGACTGCATCATGCTTGGCGCGCAGCAGGAAGATAGCCATTTGATCGCGCGTGATGATTGTCTCAGGGCAGAATCTCTTTGGAGATACACTGCAGCCACTGGTGATGCCTTCAATCGCCATTTCTTCAATCCAGGGCGCTGCCCAATAGGTGGTCGGTACGTCAGTGAAGATGCCTTGTGCGGCAGGCGGTACATAGGAGGCACCATGCTTGGCGCGCAGCAGGAAAACGGCCATCTGGGCACGTGTCACCAGCTGGCCTGGGCAGTAATTGTTATTACCGCAGCCAGCTGTGATACCGTTTTTGGCCAGGACTTCGATCCACTGCCAGGCCCACTGGTTCGAAGGAGCATCACTAAAGGTGGTGCCGTAGAATTTGAGCCGGTTTTCAATTTTCGGGCTTACGGTGCCCATGTAGCCGATGTAATCGATGACGGCATCGCGCACATAGTACTGCGTGTCGCTCACGATCTGGTTCAACGGCCACAGGGTAACGCCAGCATCGTTGAAATTGCAAGAGCCGGCAGCCAGGTAGTTTACAGTTGAAACATTGTAGAATTTGGTGGCATTGGTGAAATCAACCGGAACGCCATTGATCCTGAGCGCATTAACGTTATGGCCATTGGGTAAAACCGCAGCGCCAAGATCATTGTAAACAATTTCTCCGCCAGCATTGATATCGATCATGCAGGTGGTGTAATAGGAATAGCCGCCGTAGAGAGGAATATACTTGTAGTAATAGTAGTTACGATAGGCGCGCTCGAGGACTGTTTTGAGCTGCGGGCCGTTCATGCTGATCACGACCAGGGAGTTCTCATATTGCATGAGGGTGAACATATCCGAGATGGTGAGAGTGACCGGGGCTGCGACTGTAGCAGTGCCTGCCACTGCCTTGTCGGTCATGGCACCAGAAAGGTGGAAGACGACAGGGATGCTGTGTTATGTCTAGAGCTCATACACGGCAGCATCGGCCTGCAGATTTGCAGCACTGGTTTCCTGGGTAAAGGCTTGCGCAGCACTTATGGGGGTGGTCGTTATGCCGACAACCTGGTTGTTGTAGGTTGTGAAGGCTGCGGTATAGGGATCAATAAGAGCCTTGACAGCGGCATCTTCGACGGTGCTCATTTGCACTTTATAGTAAGTGCCTGTGCGGCTGACAATTTCGTAACCGCCGCCGGATTTGAGGCGCAGGCCAAGAACGATCTTGCCCAGGGTGTTGTTGTAGCGAGCGGCCTGGGTAGTAATGACCGGTTTGCCATCCGGGTCAGGGATAATTGTCGGCAGATACTTGTAGGCACCGTATCCATACTGGGGGTCGGTGTGGCTGTGACCGCCTACAATGGCATCGATACCGGTGACGGTCTTGGCCAGGTTGGTATCGACATTGGAATCGACTTCCACGCTGTTTGGGTTTTCAGTGAAGCCGATGTGGGTCAGTGCGATGACGACATCATCGTTATGGTTTGGGCCGTTGAGCAGGGTGGAAAGTTCCTGGGCCTTGACCAACGGGTCTGAGAAGGTCAGACCGGGGATATTGCTGGGTAGTTCATAGTTGGGGATGCGGTGATTGCCGATGCCCATAATACCAATCTTGATGCCGTCAAGCGTTTTTTCGACATAAGGTTGGATATTGGCAGTTGCAAGTCCATAGGCGCCGGTGTCGGTTACGTTGGCTTGCAGGAGCGGGAAGAGCGCCTGGCTGAGAACGCTGGTGAAGACATCTTTGCCGAAGTTGAACTCGTGATTGCCGAGGGTCATGGCATCATAACCCATGGAGTTAAAGGCTTTGATAAGGGGGTTCATCTGCAGTTCGGCAGCCAGGGGGGTGCCATCGGAAGCAAAGCCAGTGGGCGCAGATTTGAAGAAGTACATCATTCCATCGCCCTGGATGTTATCGCCGGAGCTGAGCAGCAGAGTGCGGGTTGGGTTGCGGGCTTTTTCGGCCTTGATCATGGTTGCCAGTTGAGTGTAACCAACATAGGTGCCTTTGGTCAGGTTGCCATGTGAATCATTGTGGTGCAGGATGGTGAGCGGGATGATGGTACCGCCAGCATCTGTGCCATCACGATAAATGCGTCCATCCAGGGTGCCGTCGTTGTTGGGACCGTTATATGCGGTTCCGGCAGTGCCATAATTGGCAGTAACATAGGCATTGACTGCGTTGAGCATATCTCCCCAGTAGGAGATATTGGTCATGTACTTGAAGCCATTATAGCCATCGCCGCCAGCCGGGGCCAAAAACTCATTGGTGCCGACGTTGTAGGTTTTTGCCGGGTCTAAAGCAACATAAGCAGATGTGGCTTTGTCCAAGATGGTGACATCATAGGCGCCCCAGGCATAAATACCGCTGGCATCTTTGTAGGAGTAGTATTTGTATTGAAGGCCGGCTGGTTGGATAACGCCTAAGACATTGGGGCCGTAGTTGATGACTTCCAGAATCTGCGCGCCGGTCATTTTTCCAACAACGGTGGCATTGCCGAAGGGCAGAATAGTGAACATGTTGCCATAGTTCAATAACTGGGCGGTGTGTGTTCCGGCTACACAGCCAGTGTTGACCCAGGCAGAGCCGTTCCAGCACCAATCGGTGCGGATGCCGCCTGCGTTGTTGAAGAACAGGTCAACATCATTGGCGGTGATCGGAGTGCCGCCTCCGTCAACGTCGGTGTTCAAGTATTTGTAGATGGCATCGTCAATGAAGGCGCCCATCATATTGTCAGTGGTATTGCTGCGGCCCAGGTCGACTGCCGAGTAACCAATCGGTGTGTTAACCAGCGCCAAATAAGTAGGATCGGTTGCGTAGCTGGTGATGACTGCCTTGACGGCTGCATCTTCAAGGGTGGGAGGCGGGGTGACTGAGGTGAATGGGTAAGGCTGGAGGCTTGTATAAGCAACCGTTACGCTTCCATCAGTGCCAACAGTGATGTCAGATTTGCCAACTTTGCGGCCGTTATAGTAGGCTTGCACGATCTTGGTCGTGCCGACGGTTTGAGCAACGGTAAGGTTGGTGTGGCTGTGCCCGCCGATGATCAGGTTAACTGGTTTGCCAGCGGTGTTCAGCTTGGCTGCCAGAGTCTGATCGCCGTAAACGGGGATGCCATAGCCGTATCCGCCATCCCCATTGCCGAGGTGGCTGAGGACTACCATTACATCGACCTGGGCTTTAAGGGCATCGTAATAGTGGAGAATTGAATCCGCCGGATCTTTAAAGCACAGATTGGCAGTGGCTGTGGAAACGGTGATGGTGGGGGTTTCGGTGGTTGTGACAGCGATGAAACCGACCTTGACCGTATTAGGAGCTGTGCCCATGGTGAAGATCTGATAGGGCGCATCTGCAAAAGCGGGTGTTGTCCAACCTGCAGTGGCGCAATTGCCGGTGTCATTTTGCACGATATTGGCGGTAATGTAGG
>JBBRWF010000120.1:0-10128 GCA_038249405.1 Anaerolineales bacterium | reverse complement strand
GTATCACGCTATTATTGAAGTTCCCATGATGTTTGATGGCACATTGATTGGGGTGTTAGGTGCGAGTGATACTCCTGAAAAGGTTCGGCAATTTACATATTCAGATGCACGCTTGCTTTCCATTTTTGCAGAGCAAGCGGCGGGCGCGATCCATAGTTCTCGACTGCTTGAGACTCTTCAGCAGGAATTGGCTGTTCGGACCAAAGTACAAAATGATCTGCATCAGCGTGTGGATGAACTTGCCGCCCTACAGGCCACTGTTCTGGATCTGACCGTACAACAAGATTTATTTTCGCTGCTTAATATCATTGTTGAGCGGCTCATGACTTTGCTTAACGCCCCCAGCGGTTTTATTTATTTATTGGATGCTGAAACGAATGAGTTGGAATTGGTTGTCGAAAAGGGGATTGTTGTTCCGCTTGGCGCGCGCTTGCAAATGGGTGAAGGGATGGCAGGAAAGGTTGCTCAAAGCCGTCAGCCTTTAATCGTTGAAGATTACACAGCCTGGTCTGGACGTTCCAGGGTCTTTTTGGATACACCATATCGGGCAGTTGTTGAGGTGCCCATGATGTTCAGCGGTAAGCTAATTGGTGTAATGGGTGCTTCAGAAAATCAGAGTACAAAGCGGATTTTTACTGAAGCAGATGCGCGTATATTATCCATCTTTGCAGGGCAGGTTGCGAACCTGGTCTATAATTTCCAACTGTACCGGGGTTTTCAACAAGAATCTACTGAGCGGAATAAGATTAAAGAAGCGTTGTTGATCAGTGAGAATCGTTTTAAGAGCATTTATGAAAATTCCACAATTGGTATGTATCAAACTACGCCAAAAGGTGAAATTCTTTTGTGCAATAAAGCATTGATCGAGTTGCTTGGGTATGATAGCCTGGAAGAATTGGCTCAACGCAACCTGCAAAAAGAAGGTTATGAAGATGGTTATGACCGGGATAAATTCCGGCAAAAGATTGATTCTTTTGGTGAAGTGCGTGGTTTTGAGTCAGCCTGGAAAAGAAAAGATGGCTCCACCATTTTTGTGCGCGAGAGTGCCAGGATGGTGAAAAGCCCAGATGGAGAGATTCTCTACTATGAGGGTACTGTTGAGGATATTACTGAGCGCATTAGAGTAGAAAAGGTACAGTCTGCGTTGTACCGAATTTCCGAGGCGGCCCAGACTGTACAAAACCTGAGTGAGCTTTTTCTGATAATCCATCGTGTTGTTGAAGAACTGATGCCGGCTAAAAATTTTTATATTGCTTTGCACGATACGGCAGCAGATTTGATAGAGTTCCCTTATTATGTGGATGAGTTTGATACGGCTCCGCCTCCACAAAAAACGGGTTATGGACTTACTGAATACGTGCTGCGAACGGGTAAGCCTTTGCTTGCGTCTCAGGATGTTTATCTGGAATTGGTGAAATCTGGGCAAGTGGTCAGCCCTGGAGCGCCATCTGTTGATTGGTTGGGAGTGCCTCTAAAGACTCACCAGGATGCGACCATTGGTATGATGGCGGTTCAAACTTACGCCGAGGGTGACCGGTTAAATAATTATCATAAGGATATTTTGTTATTTGTATCCACCCAGGCTGCGATGGCTATTGAGCGCAAAAGAGCTGAAAACGACTTGCGAATGGTTAATGAGAACCTGGAAGCGACCCTGGACGCGTTGCCTGATTTGATGTTTGAGGTGGATACAAGCGGGAAAATTTATAACTTTCGGGCTCCACAGATGGACAAATTGAATGTTCCACCGGAAGCCATTATTGGGAAGATGGTGCAAGATGTGCTTCCAAAAAATGCAGTGGGCGTAATTATCAAGGCACTGGCAGAAGCGCAATTAAAAGGTGTTCATCACGGCACAGTCTATCCCCTGGAAACCCCAGCCGGGTTGTTGTCGTTTGAGTTATCGATTGCAGCAAAGGGAAATGCAAAATCGCCTGATGGATTGTTTATTGTATTGGCGCGTGACATTACCGAACGGAAACGGACGGAAGATGCGCTGCGCGAAAGCGAAGAACGGCTGAGAAAAGCCCAAACGATGGCGCATGTGGGAAACTGGGAATTGGATTTGCGAGAACAGATCATGTGGGCTTCAGAAGAGGCCTTTTATATTTACGGGTTTGAGCGATTAACCCAATACTTGCCGCTGGATCTGGTTCAGCAATGTGTTTTGCCCGAATATCGTCCGGTATTGGACGCTGCCTTGACACAACTCATCACCAGGAACGTGAAATATGATGAGGAATTTATCATCAGGCGTTATGGAGATGATTCAAAGCGAAATATTCACTCGAAAGCTGAATTAATTAGAGATGTGATGGGGGCTCCTGTGCGGGTGCAGGGTGTTATTCAAGATATTACTGAGCGGAAGCGGGCTGAAGATGAAATCCGCCGCCTGAATGAAGAGCTGGAGCTGCGCGTCCTTGACCGCACTGCTCAATTGGAAGCAGCCAACAAAGAGCTGGAGTCATTCAGCTATTCAGTTTCTCACGACTTGCGGGCGCCTTTACGCGCTATTGATGGTTTTTCCCGCATCATTCAGCAAGATTTTGCAGATGGGCTTCCGCCAGAAGCACAAAAGATGTTGAGCTCTGTGCGTAATAGTACACAGCAAATGAACAAGCTGATTGAAGATCTTTTGAAATTCTCACGCCTGGGCAGGCAACCCTTAAATAAGCAGGTAATTTATCCAGCCCGGCAGGTTCGCCAGGCATTGGAAAGTCTGAAACAGGATCAGGCAGGCCGTACAATTGAATTCGAAATGATGGAATTGCCTGAATGCCTGGGTGACCCTGCTCTTCTGCTGCAAGTCTGGATTAATTTACTATCCAATGCGTTAAAATATACCCGTAAGAACGAGATCACCCGAATCAAAGTAGGATATCAGGTATTGGAGAATGGCAAGATTGCCTATTTTGTTAAAGACAATGGGGTTGGATTTGATATGCAGTATTCGGACAAGCTATTTGGCGTTTTTCAACGTTTGCACAACACTGAAGATTTTGAAGGTACCGGTGTGGGACTGGCGTTAGTACAGCAAATTATTATGCGTCATGGCGGCCGCATCTGGGTGGAAGCCGAAATGGATATTGGGGCAACATTCTATTTCTTTTTGTAATTCGCAGAGCCATCAAACTGCATAGCAGTCTCGAAACAGAGGCTGCCATGCAGTTTTTGTTTACCCAATTCGCATGACATTGCTGACAATTGCCAGCAAAACTCCGCCAGCGATAACTGACCCTAATTGTCCGGCAGTATTTGAACCCATGGCGTGCATGAGAATGAAATTGTCATAATCTTCTTCCACGGCCATCTTCGCTGAGAGCCGGGCTGCCATTGGAAAGGCGCTAATGCCGCAAGCCCCGATGAGCGGATTGATTTTCCCACCGCTCAGAAAACACATCAATTTACCGAATAACAGACCCATGATGGTATCCAGGACAAAGGCAATCAGGCCTAAAGCAAGGATCAGAAGGGTTTGCCATTGAACCCCGGTTGCAGGGTCGTAGATGAATTTGTCGGCGGTCATGGTGGCGCCAATTGCCAGACCGAGAAAAAGGGTGGCTATGTTGATGATTTCGTTTTGGGCTGCCTTGCTGAGCCTGTCCACCACACCTGCCTCGCGCAACAGGTTGCCGAGCATCAAGGTGGCGATCAACGGCGCGGCTGCCGGGGCTACCAGGCTGACGGCTATGGTTACAACGATGGGAAATGCTATGACAATCTTTGGCGAGACCGGCCTGGGAGCGTAATCCATGCGGATCAAGCGTTCTTTGCGTGTGGTCATCAGTTTCATGATGGGCGGCTGTATGATCGGAATCAGACTCATATAGGAATAGGCCGCAACTGCGATTGGTCCGAGCATGTGCGGCGCGAGTTTGGATGCCACAAAAATTGCTGTGGGGCCATCAATTGCGCCAATGATGCCAATGGATGCGGCTTCATTCAGCGGGAAGCCCAGCAAAATTGCCAGGATAAGTGCGCCAAAGATGCCAAACTGTCCCGCTGCACCGAGTAGGACCATTTTCGGCTGGGCGAGCAATGGGCGAAAGTCGATCATGGCGCCAACGCCCACAAAGATCAGGAGAGGGAATAGCTCGGTTTTGATGCCGGCATCATAGATGACTTTCAGGAAACTTTCGGGGTTGTAAACCGACATTCCTAAATTTGCGAGAATACAGCCAAAGCCGATTGGCAGCAGCAGCACAGGCTCATACTCTTTTGCTACCGCCAGATAGATAAGGATGCATCCCACCAGCAGCATAAACGCATTTGCCCAGGTGAAGGAAACGCTGGCAAAAAGACCTGAAAGTACTTCCAGCGGGTTCATTCCTTAAACTCCACCAAGGCCTGTTTGTGCGATACAGTTTGCCCTGCGCTGACATGTACCGCCGAAAGGATGCCATCGCGCGTGGAGCGAATGCTGTTTTTCATTTTCATGGCTTCGATGATCAGAATGACCTGTCCGGCTTCCACCTGGTCACCAGGTTTGACAAACACTTCAATTACAATTCCTGGCAGCGGCGCTGTCATCACATTTCCAGACAAGTTAGCACTGGCGGCTTCTCTTCCAGCGGCGGCTTTTTGTTCCTGATCTGGTTCGTAGAGGGCTGCCAGGGTGCCTGTGGCGGAACCCTGTTCGGATGTTTCGGGAGTGACTTCAAAAACCTGACCATCGACGGTCGCCACGATGGGGCGTTTATTAATATCATCGATCTCTACTGTAAAAGTTTTATCGCCAACTTTGATGTTGTAGTTCATTTATCTGTCTCCAGTTCTCCGGGTGGGAGATGGATGGATGGGTTGTTTAACGGCCGCCTTTTTCGTACATTTGGCGGGTGCGCATACCTAACTGCCAGGCACTGATGATGGCGGTTGGCGGCTGGGAAAGCGGATGGGCGCTGGATTGACTCTGTTCTGCCAGGGCAATGGCTACCGCGATTGCGGCTGCTTTGGCTCTTAGATCATCATCGCTGGCGGGGAGCGGGAGAGCATTCGGGGCGATATGTTCTGAGTCTAATTCAGCAGAGCTTTTGAACGGGATCGCGGTCATCGCCCACATCAGCAGCCACAAAAGGATGATTGCCAGAAAGACCAATCCCATCCCTAGGGCAGAGATTTCCAGTGCAAGTAACAGGTTTTCATTCATATTTGCCCTTTCTTTACACCGGAATATTTCCGTGTTTACGGGGTGGGGTGGGGGCGTATTTATCTCGTAAAGCAGAGAGTGCTGCAATAACCTTGGCACGGGTTTCTCTCGGCTCGATGATGTCATCCACATAGCCTGTACTGGCTGCGTGGTAGGGATTATTGAATTTGTCGCGGTACTCCGCAGCCAATTGTTTGCGCATAGCACCCGGGTCTGCGGCAGCCTCTATCTGTTTCTTGAAGAGGATATTAACAGCACCTTCAGCACCCAGAACTGCGATTTCGGCGCTAGGCCAGGCATAGGTAACATCGGTACCCAGGTATTTGCTCGACATGACCACGTAGGCGCCGCCGTAGGCTTTGCGGGTGATAATACAAATTTTTGGGACGGTGGCTTCAGAATAGGCATAAAGCAGTTTGGCGCCGTGCCGAATGATGCCGCCGTGTTCCTGGGCAATGCCTGGCAGGAAACCCGGAGAATCGACAAAGGTGACCAGCGGCACGTTGAAACAATCACACATGCGCACAAAGCGTGTCATTTTGTCACTTGCATCTATGTCAATAACGCCTGCCATAACTGATGGTTCCTGAGCGACAATTCCGACACTATGGCCACCTATGCGCGCCAGCCCAACAATAGCATTGCGCGCCCAGACAGGTTGAATTTCAAGGAAGCTACCCTGGTCCACGACCGTTTCAATCACCTGATGCATTAAATAAGGCAAGCTGGGGTCGATGGGGATGATCCTGTTCAGATGTTCATCCATACGCCCGGGGTCATCGCCGTTGGCGTGAAAAGGTGGGTTTTCAACGTTATTGGATGGCAGGTAAGATAAAAATCTACGGACCATGCCGAGTGCTTCCAGTTCGTTTTTGGCAGCCAGATGCGCCACACCGCTGACAGACATGTGAATAGCTGAGCCGCCCAATGATTCTGCGTCGATAACTTCGCCTGTGACTGCCTTGATGACATCCGGGCCGGTCAGGAACATGAAGGATTGTTTTTCCACCATGATAATCACATCCTGAAGGGCGGGGGAGTAGGCTGCGCCACCCGCGCACGGGCCAAGCATGACCGAAATTTGCGGGATAACGCCGGAGTACTGCGCGTTGCGGCGGAATATTTCGGCATATCCGCCCAGCGCTTTTACGCCTTCTTGAATGCGCGCGCCGCCTGAATCGAGCAGACCAATGCAGGGCGCGCCATTGCGCAGCGCCAGGTCCATCACACGGCAGATTTTATGGCTTTGCATTTCGCTCAATGTGCCGCCGTAGATGGTGAAATCCTGACCATATACATAAACGATACGCCCATCAATCTGTCCGTAACCAGATACCACGCCGTCACCAAGAAATTTTTCGGTGGTCATACTCATGTCATCAACGTGACCGGTTATAAACGGCTCAATTTCGTTGAAGGTGCCGGGGTCGAGCAAAGCTTCAACGCGCTCGCGGGCTGTGGCTTTACCTTTGGCATGCTGCTTGTTTACACGGTCAACGCCGCCCCCTTCGCGTGCTTTAGCGCGCATGGCGCGGAGTTCCAAAATTCTGGGATCTTCTTCAGTCATGGGGTTCCTCTCTGTTTATTTGTGAAAATAGTCACAATATGGCTTTAGTATACGCCTTACCTGACCAAACTACCAGTGATAGGCGTCATGGTAAACAATGCTTAATGTACCGGATTAAATTGAAAAGGCAGAATATCGCTATTTCGCCTTTTTTTAGTTGATATTTTGTGGATAAAAATGGTTTATGGATTACAACCCAGCAATGTTCTGGCTTCTTTCAAAGCAGCCTGTTGAAGCGGTTCAACAGGGGTTTCACGTTCAATCCGGTTCCAAAGTTTGCAGAGCATGGGGCGCATAACTTCTTTCGAGAATTTATAGGTATCTTTGTTTAGTTTGAGAGCCTGATCCCATGTGCGGGTATGCGCATATGCTTCGATAAAGACGAAGTTTTCCAACGGGTCGTTGGGACGGTCGCCGGTGTTAAAGGCTTTGGCGCCGATCTCCACAACCTGGCTCCAGTTTTCATTTTGCCTTGCAATTTCGGCCTGCGAGAAGTAATAGCACCAGCTGCGGGGTATTTCAGGGTTGTAGAAATCCGGTAGTTGCGCCGGATTTTCCTGCAGGATCATGGCCGGGTTGCTCAAGGATGCAGCGTCACGCAACAGGGGCGGTAGAAGCTTATTGAGAGGGTCGATCTCAGGGTCTAGTACACGCAGGCAGCCAGGCGGCGAGAAATTGATTACCAACATTTTAGAAGTGTTGCCAGAGAAGGTAGTTGCCAAATAGTTTTGTTCAAAAGCCACACCGGATTGCAAGCCTGTGCCCAACGCGCGGCCTTCCTGGGTGCGGACTGAAGCAAAATACAGAATGTGATCCATTTTTCCGGGCGGAGAATAAATCCAGTTCAGCGGTCCGGAGAGTGAGTTATCGCTAAACAGGGTTACAGGCAGGTCATTCGACAGCAGGGTTGTGCCTGGCTGCATGGATGGGATACGCCAGGACATTTGCCAGAAAAAATTCCGCTGAGTATCCCAGTCGTGACGATACAAGCTGTTGGTTTGATAGTGCTTCCCGGCTGAGAAACCGATCAAGACAGCCAACAGTGTTATCTGAACTTTAGGATATTTTTCCAAATATCCAATCAGGGCCGCAGCAATCAGGCTGGAACCAAGCATAAAGGACATGGTGAAGCGGTCGGCGGAAAAATGCAACTGAGGCAGCGTTTTCTCACCCACCAACCAAAATGCGCCGCCTCCCAAAACCCAGGCTGCCAGACCCAAGAAGAGGAAAGTGCCGCTGAAGCCTTTTGCTGATGGAGCAGCGTTATTCTGGCGCAGGAACAACCAGACAAACAGGCTGCCTATCAGTGCCAGGCCAAAAGCCCCAATGGTGGAATATAAGCCGAGGGTGTTTATATCGACTGCCTCAAAAGGGAAAAACCAAGCGTGCGGTACTGTTTCCCAGAAGGCGCTCAACATATTTAGAAGAAGTTTCCACAGCCCTGTGAAGAAATTGGCACGCATGGCTTCCAGGGTGCCGTAACTGTAGCTGGCATTCTGATTTTTAAAGAAGAATGCCCGCCAGAATGTAACCCCAATAAATGCCGCGAAATAGGGGATGTAGGCACGGGCAGCACGGATTATGCGGGTTTTCCGAGGATCATCCAGAATGACCCAGAAGAGTATGAGCCGGAAAAATTCCAGAAAGTAAAAATATTCAACTGTCAGCAAGTTGACAACCGACAAAACCAACGCAGCAAGAACAAGCGGGAAAGATTTGTGGCGGATTGCCAGTAAGGACAGGTAAAGCGAGAGTAAAAAAGCGTTAAGAATGATGTAAAAATGCGTGTACATCAACGCGATGAAGTTTTGCCCCAGGGCTGGATAGACCAGAAACAGTGCACTGGTCCACAAAGCAGGGCGGGCATCTTTGGGCCAGACCAGCCGGAATATGGCCCAGACCAGAACTGCTGTGCCCCAGCGCAGTAAAACCATCAGGATTTGCCAGGCCCAGGGGCGCGGACCAACCAGGGGCAGGAGCACCTGGTAAAGCAAGTCCCAGAAGGGGCGGCTGGTTGAGAAGGTTTTGGTCAGCGCAGCGGGGCCTAACCGGTAGTAAATCCAGGTCCAGGGGGCTTCATCCCAATAAAAGCCACGATCCCAAAAGAATAGGGCGTAGCTAAGCAGGGCCAGGATCAGCAGAAAAACAGGAACAGGGATTTTTTTGAGAAATTTCATCAGGCTGCTCAAGTGATAGAAAATTCCATACGATGGCGGGTAAAACGACCTTCTGAAAAGGTTTGTTGAATTTGGAACCCGGATTTTGTATAAAGACTGACAGCAGAGGCATTATCGGTCTCGACACTGAGCACAATGGATGTGTAGCCTGATTTTGCGGCTTGTTCGATGAAGGCCGCCAGAAGGGCCTTGCCCAACCCCTGGCGCTGCACTGCGTGGGAAATACCGATGTAGGTCAGCTCAATCTGCCCGTTTTTGAGTTTGTTGGCTTGATTGGCTGAAAAAACGGAGCGTGCCAGTTCCAAAAAGACGAGCGGCCGGGTAAACAGTAAGCGGATCATTTGGACAGCGAACCAGGTGAATGGCTGACGCAACCGGGTATTAAGCCTGGCCGGGTCTTGAGAACCAATTGCCCAGCCGATCAATTCGCCGGTGGGAGAGATGGCGCAAAAACCCAGTGCCAACGGGTCTGTTTGCACGGTTTCGTAATAATGCAAGATGATCGGTGTACCCAGGTCTGACAGCAGGGTGTGCATGACGAGGCTGTGCAAAGATGCCAGGCGGGCAAAACCTGCTTTATCCAGTTGGGAGATGGGGGTGAGCGTGAAATCCATAAACGTTTTCAGGCCAGACCGCTGATGAGCAGCGGGCCAAGTGGTCGCACAATGAAGGCGGGCAGCATTTTCCAGGCGGCAATTGCAAGGGCATATTTTGGGTTTTTTTGGTTTAGGTTGGGCAGCTGTGTGTCGGGTTTGATGGCATACCAGTAGGAAAGCATTTCTTTGCGCGGTTTCCACTTCATTTTGAAGGTTTCGTTGCCGGAGCCAAGCAGGCTGCGGCCAATATCGAAGATCTGAATGCCTTGCAGGCAATAGCGCTCGATGACTTTCCAGTACAGAAATTCTCCGGCGTAGTCAGAACGAAAACTTTTCAAGATGTTGGCATGCAGATTTGTAGCAACTTTGCCGTGCAAAATAAAGACACCAGCACCTGCCAGGTTGTTGTGACTATCGTAGATTACCGCAAATTCGAGCGTATTCCCCAGTGACTCTGCCATGCTGCGCAGATATGCTTTGGCATGATAGGGTGAGCCGAGTTCGTGCATTGAACGTGAAAGGGCTTCATAAGTATCATCGAGCAGGTCGAAGCGGCCAAATTTTATATTAAAATTCTTTTTCAGCGATTTGCGGATGTGGTTGCGATGGTCTGAACTGAAGCCGGGCAGCAATTCCTGGGGT
>JBBRWF010000119.1:0-10212 GCA_038249405.1 Anaerolineales bacterium | reverse complement strand
GCGACCGTGAGCGTTCGCTCGAATCTGGCTGTGATGGCTATATTCAAAAACCGATTGATATCGATACCATTGCCTTTCAGGTTGAACGATTTATGAAGAGATAACCCAATGACCCCACCAGCTATCAATCCCCCTACCACTCCGACACCCGGCACCGGCGAACCGAACCGTAAGCAGGCAATTCCGAAAGATGCCACCGTTCTCGTCGTAGAAGACAATGTCTCCAATTTTGTTTTAATTGCCCGCTTGCTTGGTTTTATGGGTATTCATTGCGAATGGAAGACATCTGGTTACGAAGTTGTAGAATATGCAGATACACTCACCCGGCTTGATTTAATCCTGATGGATATCCGTCTTCCATATGAAGATGGCTACGCTGCCATGAAAAAAATTCGTTTGTCTGACCGGCTAAAAGCAGTTCCTATTGTTGCAGTCACCGCCGAAGCCAGTCAGGAACAAATGAACAAAGCGCGTACATCCGGATTTGATGGCTTTCTCGGAAAGCCCCTGGACCCTGATAAATTTCCAGATCAAATTCGCCGCATATTAAATGGTGAAGCTGTATGGGAGATCTCTTACGAAGAAAGATAATTCGAAGATACTGCAAAGCGAGGGAAACTCAAAAGAGATTTTCTCCCTCGCTTTTTATTTTTCATCCAACTGAGAGAATGCTATGAGCGATAAGACTGTCCGACAGGTAGGGCTGCGAGAAATAATCAAGATACACCAGGCGAATTATTCTGTATTTCGAGCGAAGACTGAGGAAGAAATTTATCAGGCAATCCAGAATGTTATTGGCAATTGTCCTTTTATCGTTGCATACTATGCAGTAAATGAAACTGGATTGCAAAGAAAGGCTTTCACCAACCCTTTTAAGAGTGAGCCAGATATAGGCAACCCTGAACAACTGGATCTAACACCAGCAGAAATATCAAATTATTTTTCACACGAAATTCGCATTTCGCCCATCTCCAACCTGTTATTACCAGAAGCCCTAAAAATCTATGCCGCCGCTGAAAATTGCAACCAGCTGGCTATTTTGCCTGTCCTTAAAGATGTCGAGATCTCTGGAATTCTGCTGGCCTTTTTTCTTCGTGAACAGTTAGTGAGTTTGGAAACAATCGACCCGCTGGCTCGCTTAGTAGAAATAATTCCCCAGGCACTCGGAAACGTGAAGGCAGCACATATAACACGGCAGCGCATGCGCGAACTTGAAGCAATTGCCGAAACCAGCCTGGCTATATCATCTTCCAATGACCTGGAAGGCTTATATAAGATATTACATACTCAGATCGAAGCCACAATTGGAAAAATTAATTTTGCAGTGGCGCTCTACAATTCCTTGAACGAAACAATTGAAATTCCCTACTCCACTGAAACCGGAGAAGTAACCACCGTGGAGCCTTTCCCGATGGGGGAAGGGGTCGTTTCCATCCTCATCCGAACCCGCCAACCATTAATGTTGGTTGAGGATGCCGAGCGGCGGCTTAAAGCACTTGGAGCAATTATTGTAGGCGAACCGGCAAAATCCTGGCTTGGTTGCCCGCTTGTAGTGGCTGGTAAAGCCATAGGCGCGTTGATTGTTCAAGATCTTGAGCACGAACATCGCTTCTCTCAGGATGATTTGCGCTTAATGATTTCACTCTCATCACAGGTAGCCGGTGCAGTTTACAATATTCGTCTTTTGCAGGAAGCGCGCCGCAGTGCATTGCAACTGCAAACGGTTGCAGAAATTTCGCGTGAGGTTTCCAGTTCGCTTATCATCGACAGCTTGCTAAAGCAGGCAGTCTCATTGGTACGCGAACGATTCAACTTTTACCATGCAGCGGTCTTTTTGGTAGATTCCACTGGCGAGTTTGCCGTCATCCGCGAAGCTACTGGAGATGCCGGTAATCAAATGAAACGCTCCGGTTACAAGCTTGAGGTCGGGTCAAAATCAATCATTGGATTTGTCACACATCAAAAAGAACAGCTTGTTGTAAACGACATCAGAAAAGATTTAAATTATGTGCCTAATCCCTTTTTGTTTGAAACAAAGGCAGAAGCCTGCCTTCCATTAAGAATTGGCGAGCGCATTCTTGGAGTTTTGGATGTTCAATCCCAACATACTTATGTATTTACGGATGAAAACACAAGAATATTGCAGATTCTTGCCGATCAACTGGCCGTGGCAATTGTAAATTCTGATCTTTTCGCAGAAGCGCAAGAACGCCTATCGCAACATCGCCTTTTACATCACGTAACGACAGCAGCGGCATCTTCAACCACAATCGAAGACGCTTTAAACAGCGCAGTTCAGGGCCTGCAGGTGACTCTGGGTGGGGACCAAATTTCGATTATGATGGCGGATAAAGAACAAAAAAACCTGGAAGTAAAATCCGCGATTGGATATCCGAATGAAGAATCATCCCGACTAAAAATTCCATTCGGGGTGGGCGTTACAGGCTGGGTTGCAGCACATCGGCAGGCTCAACGGATTAGTGACACTTCCAAAGATTCACGCTTTATAGCTGTAAATCCCAAAGTTCGCTCAGAACTTGCCATCCCCTTGATTTACCGAAATGAAGTCCTTGGCATCTTGAACGTTGAGAGCATCCGGCTGAATGCATACAGTGAAAACGATGAAGAGATGCTTGGAACCCTGGCAGGCAGTCTTGCCGCAATCATTGCGCACTCACGATTGCTCGATCAGTATCGCCAACAAGTAGAACGCGAACGATTGTTATACGAAATCACAAACAAGGTGCGCCGCACAAACAACCCTGAAAAAATATTGGCGATCACGGCTGAAGAACTCAGTAAAGCCTTAAATGCACGCCGAACACAGATAGAAATCAACCTGCCAAATGTTCAACCCGCAAATGGGGAAGTTGATCGCACCCAACCCAGGGTAACTCCTGCAAAATCGGCCAGGTAAAAAGAGTGCATCACCATGAAACTTGAGAAAAAGACTACAGATTTTCCTAAAGAAAACGGAAAGCCACAAGGGCGATCAGGACGAGAATTTTTTTTAACATTGTTAAAAAGAACTGGTCGTTCTTTTATTCCGATAATCATCACTATTGTGCAGCTGCCCTTCTTGCCAGGAGCTGTGGTTGGCGCTGTCATCATACAGTTCAATGCAGAATTTACCCCACAACAAATTCTCCAATCTGGATTCGCAACCCTGACCGCATTGCTGCTTGGAACCATTTTTATACTCATCTTCATTACGGCAATCACCCGGCAAGCCAATGAGAGACTGGATATCTGGGCAAAGACCGGTAGCTTAACTGAAGATTCAGGCAATGAACGGCTTGCATGGAAACAAATAGCTTCATTGCCCTGGAATTATGGCATCTCCGCCTCCTTAATCACAATTTTTGTAAATATTTTGCCGGTGGTCGCCTACCAATATTACATACTAAAAATTTCCACAGATCAGGCGATTTATTCTTTTTTTGGGGCAGTGGTACCGGCAATGGTTGTAATCACACTTGCAATTCTCTCCCTGGAAAGAATGTTACTTCCCGCCAGAGAAGCTTTGCTTCCACAAAAATTTGAAAATCAATTAAAGGCTGGAGCAAATTCTTATATCTTTGGCAAATTTCTATTTGTAGGTTTGACGCTTATCGGCGTAACCGCCTTATTGCTGGCGCCTATAGGCTATCGCCAGACTTATAAGGCGATTTATGAAACGATCGGCTCATTAGCACTCTTCTCTCAGCTTCAAACAATGCTAATCGGCGCCAGTATTATTGCATTTGTGGTTGGGCTATCGATCCCATTCCTGCTTTCTCGTTCCGTTACAGAACCAATTGAATCGCTCATTCAAACCTTCATTAAGGTGGAAAAAGGTAATCTTTCAGAACGAGCCAGGGTACTCGCCACTGATGAAATTGGAGAACTTTCCATTTATTTCAACCACATGATCTCACGTCTGGATGAGTTTCAACAAACGCTCGAACAACGTGTGCTCGAACGTACAGAACAATTACGAGCATCCAATGAAGTTGGACGTATCGCAAGCACCATTCTGGATCCTGACACCGTTATCACCCGTGTGGTGGAACTCATTACTGAAACCTTTGGCTATTATTATGCGTCCATTTTTCTGGTTGCCGATAACGAACGCTGGGCCGAGCTAAAAGATGCCACCGGTGCAGCCGGTGCGACATTAAAAGCGCGCGGGCATCGACTTCCAATAAACAAGTCCAGCATGGTAGGCGCATCAATCACAAGCAAAGAACCCCAGGTTGCCCTGGATGTAGGTAATTCTGCCATACGCTTTAATAACCCGCTTTTACCCAACACACGATCAGAAATTGCAATCCCCTTGATGATTGGAGACCGTGTTATCGGCGCGCTGGATGTTCAATCCACTCGCGGCGCTGATTTCAAACCTGAGGATATTGCAACTTTACAGAGTATGGCAAGCCAGGTGGCAATTGCCATCGAAAACGCGCGGCTTTTCAAAGAAATGGAACAGGCGCTCGATGAATTGCGTCAAGCCAACCGCCAATACATCCAGTCCGCATGGACGGATAAACTAAAATCCAGCCGTCTGGAATATACCGCCGGGTCGGTATCAACCATCCCTGACGAAGATACCAGGGAAATTGAAGTAAAGTTAAATCTGCGCGATGAAAATATCGGTCATATTCGTTTCGATGCGGGATCAGATTGGAGCCAGGAAGACCAGGGTTGGGTTGAAGCACTTGCAACCCAGGTTGCCATCTCTCTGGAAAATGCCCGCCTGGTAGAAGAAAGTCAACAAGCAGCGCTGCGAGAACGTTTATCAGCATCCATCATTCAAAAACTATGGGCTATCAACTCCATTGATGGAATTATGCAAACGGCAGTTCTTGAACTCGGCCGCGCGCTGGAAGCATCCGAAGCCACCATTAAACTAAATGTGGAAGAATAAGGTTATGCCAAACTTAAGCAGCTCTACCCCTTCACCTGCGAGCAACCATTTTTCTGGCTCTATTTATCTTGCTGCAGCAATCACAGGGCTGCCCTTACTGATTTTCAAACTCAGCTCATCAACCGACAGACTTATCAACAGCCTTTACATCGGATCCTATATCTTATTTGTGGTGTTTGCTTTCGTAAAACTACCTTACTGGCTTAAAGCAAGCGCTATGCTATTAATAACCTATGCACTGGGCTTGAGCAATTTGCTCGAAACTGGAATTTGGGGGGATGCACGCTTATTTTTGATTGGCTTTATTACACTATCTATAATTTTTTTCTCTCTAAGAGGTGGGTTTATCACAGGCTTAATCAGCCTGATTTCGATAACAATCGTTGGCTGGCTCACGATCGGCAAACAGATCACCCTGATTATTCCGCTGGCCCAGTCAGACAGCCTGATCGCCTGGGTAGCCGGGGGTTCAGCATTTTTGATGCTTTCCAGCGTGATTTCTGTCAGCATATATTCCTTACAAAGCAGATTTTCACTTGCCGCTCAAGAAAGCGAAAATTTTTATACCTCTCAAATACGAGATCATGACAATCTTGACGAGCGAATCAAAGAAAGCGCCCTGGCCCTTGACCGGAGTTCAGAGCAATTGGAAGCTGCTGCCCTTGTGAATCGTGATATCGCCGAAATCCACGACTTGCAACAGCTGCTCAATTCAGTGGTTCTACAGATAACTAACCGGCTTGGTTACTACCATGCCGGCATTTTTCTTTCTGATTCAACAAATTCTAAATTATCACTCGTCGCGGCATCTTCAAAAGGTGGGCAAAACTTGCTCACAAGTGGTCATAAACTGGAAGTTAGCCGTGAAAGCTTTGTTGGATTTGCCGCCCTGCAAAAGCATACGCGTATTGCACAAGATGTTGGCGCAGATGCTTTGTATTTTAATAACTCCAATTTGCCCGAAACTTGTTCTGAAATAGCGCTTCCAATGATCACTAAAAATATTCTGGTTGGTGTGTTGGATATTCAAGCTCAACAAAAAAACGCTTTCGGCCCGGAAGATATTTCCACTTTGCAAGCAATAACAGACCAGGTTTCTATGGCGATTGAAAACAATCGTATACTCGAACAAAGCCGGGCTTCCATAACCAACCTGGAAGCACTTAATGCAGGAAATATATCGAAAGCATGGAAGCAACACCTGGGAACCCAGGTAAAAGGTTACAGCTACACACCAATGGGCATTAATGTAATCGGCACACAAGACCTGACGAATGAAAATGACCCGACATCCGAAAAAACAATTATTATCCCGCTGAGTTTGCGCGGCAAAGAAATAGGCGAAATCACGCTTAAACGAAAACTCAACGATGCTGGATGGGCAGAATCTGAAAAAGAATTAGCATCACGCATCGCCAACCAGGTAGCCCTGGCAATTGAAAATGCACGCTTACTCGAAGATTCGCAACGTCGCGCAAATCGAGAACAAACCGTAAGCGAATTGTCTGACCGGTTTAGCCGCTCATTGGATGTTGATGCACTCCTTCAAGACGCCGTACGTGAATTACACAAACTCCCGCAAGTCTCCGAAGTGTCTGTTTACATCAATCCTGTAGAAGAAGTCCTAAAAACAGAGTAAGCAAAAATGATGAACAATCAGTTTCGTAACGCCCTTGACTATTTGACTTTGCCTTCCAACCTGCCCGGCCTGGATACTGAACAGCAGGACTTATATCGCACGCTTTATGCGGCCTTATCGTTTGTTCCCACACTGCTCGCATTTATTGCGCTCGGCTTCTGGATCATTTACCTGCTAGGCACAGTAAACCTGCTGGATTCCAACGACTCGCGCTTGTTAATTGTTTCAGCAGTATCCGCACTTGCATCAATATTACATTTCCCATTATTTTCACTCATTCGGCGCGCAAGATTCAACGAAACTGCAGCCGGGTTGCTGGCAATTAACTCCCTGACATCCTTCGTACAAATATTACTCTGGAAAGACATCCAGTGGCTGCCTATCGTGGTTTCCGCTGCCCCCACCTTGCTTTTTGTAACACAAAGAGGGCTGCAACGAAATTACAGGATAGGTAGTCTTATCTATGGCATCATAAACGTATCAGCCATTCTTTTATTGGATCGCGTAATCACCTTTGAAAGAATGGTCATTGGAAATAGTCTCGCACAAATGGCGGCAATTTCCATTTATATTATGGTCTTAACCGCTATTGCTGTTCTGGTTTTAATGAACAGCCGAATCAACTTCCACACTATTTCAGGAAGACTTGTAGTCACCTTCACATTCGTTGCGCTGCTCTCGTCATTAGCAACTCTGATCATCGCCGCCCTCGCCAACCTTTATTTTGACCGCCAAAAAGTATTTCAGGAATTAAATGCATCTTCATCAGTACGAACCCTTCAAATAGAAGTGGCATTGGATGAACTAAGGCGCGATACCACTTTAACTTTCAATAATGCTATCATAGACCAACACATTCAATATCTTTTAACAAACAAAGCCGGAACTCAAATTTATCAAAATAATTTCGATCTTGTTCAAGCATATCTACTTCGGCAACAAACACAAAGTCCAAGGTACCAAGAAGTTCTATTAGTGGATAAAGACGGCATTTCAATTTATTCTACAAAATACCAGAATACAGGCAAAGATTTCTCAAAATATGACTTTTTTCAAAACGCCCGCATTGGAATCAACTATGCGGTTGAATATAATTTTCCCACAAGCTTCGATCAGTCTTCCATAATATTGATCAGACCATTTATTTATAATGGTTTCTTGAGCGGGGCAATCATCGCCAGAACGGGTTTTGATAGCATAAAACAAATTTTGGCGGCAAAAACCGGGGTTGGTGCTACAGCTGAAACCTATCTGGCTGCCTCAATTAATGGTCAATTGGTTCCTATTTCAAATACTCGTGCAATTGCCAATAGCGTGAACACTCAGCCAGCCGAACAGGCAATCAATCAACGGGTAAATCAAGGGTTTGGGGTTTGGAATAACTATACCGGGAAGAGCGTTTTGGGCAGCTTCGTGAGAATTCCTGCCCTGAAAACCGTGTTGATTGCTGAAATTGAACAAAATGAAGTAACTCAAAAAACCTTCAACATCTCTTTAATAAATGCCATCATCGGACTCTTTACGCTTGTTTTAACTTTCGTTATTGTGCTGATCACTTCAAGTTCAATCAGCCTGCCAATCGTCAATATGGCTCAAAAAGCTACCGATCTGGCAAATGGCAACCTGGCAACGCGCATGCAAGTGGACCGTCAGGATGAAATTGGAACACTGGCAGCCAGTTTTAACAGTATGGCGGGTGAGCTTCAATCTCAAGTGAAAACACTGGAACAGAAAGTTGAAGACCGAACCCAGGATCTCCAAAAGCAAGCAAAATATCTGCGTGTTGCATCGGAAGTAGCCCGTGATGCTACTACCGCCTCAAACCTGGATGACCTTCTCAACCGGTCAGCGGAACTCGTGCTTGGGCGCTTTGACTTTTATCACACAGGCATATTCTTACTTGATGAGCAGAAAGAGTTTGCTATTTTACGGGCTTCGCCCACCGATGCCGGACGTGAAATGTTATCACGCAACCACAGGCTCAGGGTTGGTCAGGTGGGCATCGTGGGTAATGTAGCTGCAAGTGGATTACCGCGTATTGCGCTGGATACAGAACGCGACTCTGCTTATTTTAATAACCCGCTCCTGCCAGGTACTCGTTCAGAAATGGCGCTGCCTCTAAAGACAGGCAATCAATTAATTGGCGTCTTTGATGTACAAAGCGACCAACCAGATGCCTTCTCCCAGGATGATATTGGAATTCTACAAATCATGGCAGATCAGCTTGCCCTGGCCATCCAACGTTTGCGCCTTACATTAGAACAGGAAAAAAACTTACAGCAGCTTGAAAAAGCGTATCAAAATTTCACCTTTTCCAGCTGGAGTGCTTTTATTCAAGATTCAACTGCCAAACAAGGTTATACTTTTGATGGGTTACACATAAATCGTTTGAGCGATTTTCCTCTTGAAAGCCAGGAAATTCTGTCTCAGAATCATGCGGTCGTTTTACCTGCAACAAACAAGAAAGACCCCAACAGCTCGTCATTGGCAGTTCCTCTCAAATTACGCAACCAGATCATTGGAATTTTGACCATTCAATTCAACACCAAAACAATCACATCCGACACCATCAGCCTGGTGGAAGAGTCTGCAACCAGGCTTGCAATCGCTCTGGAAAATGCGCGCCTGTATACTGAAACCCAAAAGAACGCAGAAAGAGAACGTATGATTGGTGAAGTTACAAACCGCCTGACTACTTCAGTGAATATCGAAACCATTTTACGCACAACAGTCCAAGAAATTGGACGCATGCTGCCTGGCGCGGAAGTTGTTGTAAAACTGGACCCTGCGAGCAAAGAACCTGAACTTTCGTAAACGATGCCAGGGTTTCAACTTTGAAGTTCTGAATTTTCAGGGTATTGGATGCCACAGTTGAATTCATAGGCAGCCAGAGTGCCAAAAAGAAATAAGAAAACCATTATTTTTCAGGAGTACCCAGGCGATGTTCGAGAATAAACCACTACCAGAAAGCGTAACACAACAGCCAGATGCCCTTTCTGGAATATTCTCGCGTAATCCATCTGTCAGTCTCAGAACAAAATTATTTGCTGCCATCACCACCATCACAAGTATAGCGGTACTGGCCCTGGGGTATTTTAGTTACAGTCGCGCGATGGAAACGCAGACCTACCTGCATAATCAACTTCAATCTAACATCGTAAAACAAGCCGAGTATCAACTCCAAACCACAACTATCGCTTCTGCGGATCAGCTCAGTCAATATTTAAATTCAATCACAGATGATCTCATGACTGAAACAAAATATTTTGAAAATATTCAAAATCAATTCGGGCTTTTTAGTTCAGGATCATACTGGGACGCCCGGCAAAAACTAAATCGTCTTTCGAGCGGACAATGGGATAACCCCAACTCAGATAATGGCGCTATCCTGGTGCCATCATCTGTTCAGCTCAATGATGAAAAAGTTGCGGAAATTAATTCTTTTATCTTTCTTGATTTTTTCGCTCCCGAGATGCTAACAAAGGAAAATACCATCATCGCCACGTATTTTATCGATACGGATGGCGTCACCATTTATTACCCGAATAACGATCTGGCAAACCTTATGGGTGATTTTAATTCTACAAGTCAACCATTTTATCAAAGCGCGACCCCGGAAAATAATAAACTACGTTTACCGGCATGGTCAGTTCCGTATCAAGACCCT
>JBBRWF010000118.1:0-10217 GCA_038249405.1 Anaerolineales bacterium | reverse complement strand
TGGTAAAAAGCCGATCATTTTGGGGGATTTAACGATCAGCGCCAGCAGCGGCGTTATGGGAAAAAATAAGGCTACCGTGGGAACGATTGATACTGGAGGTTATTTCACCCTGGATGCAGAGTATACGGCTGATACGCCGGGTCCGGTTACACTGACGATTCAGATAAATTATACGGATGATTTCCAGCAGCCTGGTGTATTGGAAAATATGATTACCTTCAATGTGATCGATGCGCCACCTCCGCTCGCCCCGGATAACGGGAATGGCGGCGATGTTCCTTTGCCGGTGGAAGATAGCCTTTGGGACAGGGTCTTGAAGGCTGTGCTGGGTTTCTTCGGTTTTTCAGGCGGATAATTTGCGTACTATTGACCTTCTAAGACTGATTTTCGATAATCTTCGCCGTCAAAAAGGGCGCGTGGCATTGACAGCTATTGGTGTGGTCATTGGCACGGCAGCGATTGTGATGCTGGTTTCATTGGCGAATGGCATGCAGCAAGCCACTATGAGTCAGTTTGCCACCAACGGTATGCTGACAACGATAAATGTTTACCCTGGTGATGCGAGCCAGAACATGACCGGCAAACCTGTATCTGCAACAGATGCCGGCAAAGGATTATTAACATCTTCGGTAATGCGCCAGATCGCTGCGATTCCTGGGATAAAAGATGTCATCCCGCGTGCCGGCCTCGAAAGTGGTGCTGTGCTGAAATCTGGAAAACTCGAAAATTATGCTTATATCCTGGGATTGGGCGTAAAAGACACATTGGCTTTGGACGTGAAGATCGCTCAGGGCACTGGAATGTTGGAGAGAGGTACAGCCATTATTGGCGGCTGGATGGTAAAGAATTTTTATAATCCGGCGACCCGCCCAGGCGAAAATATGGAGCCGCAAACTGCGGATGTGCTTGGTAAACGTGTGCGATTAGTATTAACGCGTTATACACAGGATGGCGAAGTTCGTAAAACGGTTGAGTTGATGGTGGTTGGAATCACCAAAGAGGTAATGTCTGAATATGACAGTGCACTGCTTGTATCACTGGATGATGTGGAGAGCTGGAATGAATGGTCGCGCGGCAAACGTATCAACCGCAACTTCGAAGGCTACCCAGAGCTTCTGGTAAAAGCCGATTCAATTGACACGGTACTCTCTGGTGCCTCCAAAATCCAAGAATTGGGTTACCGCTCAGTAACCCCTATGGCTTTTATCAAGCAAATTCAGAATACCTTTACCATGATACAGGTGGTATTTGGCGGAATTGGCGCAATTTCACTTCTGGTTGCAGCGATAGGAATTGCCAATACCATGACGATGGCGATTATGGAACGCACGCGCGAAATTGGCTTGATGAAGGCCATTGGAGCCACTAACCGCGACATTCTTGGGATTTTCCTGGGGGAAGCAGCAAGCATTGGTTTTGTGGGAGGTCTTTTGGGCACAGCTTTAGGATGGGGGCTTGGCAAGGCATTTAATGGTATTTTTGCAGGTGCGCTGTCGGGTTTTTTCCCCATTCCTACAGTCTCAGCAGGTGTAACGGTTGAAATGGTGAACACGCCTGTCTGGTTGGTGGTTTTTGCGATTGTCTTTTCAACGCTGATTGGGCTGCTTTCCGGCTTGTATCCATCCATCCGCGCAGCCATGATGGAGCCTGTGGTGGCGCTTAAGTACGAATAGATTGATAAACCCACTCTCCCCTGGAAACAGGGGAGAGTTTTTCTTTAATGATATGATTGCGATTAATCTACAAAGCGAGGCCTGATGCAAGCGCTTAAATTTATTATTCTCAATTCATCTTATAGCATACATCGATTACAGCCAGATGCAGCCATCCCCAGGGCTGTTTTTGGCAGTTTGTTTTATAGCATCACAAAGACCGATAATGAGTTGTCGCTGGTTGTGCCTGAAATAATCGAAATTGATGCGGAGAACACCGACACAGGCTGGCGAGTGCTCAAGGTGGTTGGTACGCTCGAATTTTCATTAACTGGTATCCTGGCGGGGATTTCTACTGCACTGGCCCAGGTCGATGTCAGTATTTTTGCCATTTCCACCTTCGATACAGATTATATTCTTGTTAAAGATGCAAAACTAAAAACGGCCAAAGAAGCCTTGCTGGCTGCCGGGCATAAATTTGTACGCACTCCACAAAAACCAGTTGAAAAAGATGAAAACTTTCTTCAACGCAGCTATAGCAATATTTTGGTTAAGCAAATTCCGCTGATCAAGAATTTAATCACTGAAAAATTAGGCCCGAGTGCGCTGGTGACCTTGCGCAGCGAGGCAGCGCTGGCGGTTGCTGTGGGGAGCTTGTACGAGTTCTTGCCCGCGCCAGTGCGGTTGGTTGCCAACCGTGAGGCGTTTGTTAGCTTTTGTGTTCATAACCTTGATAAAATCCTGCCTGTAGCGCCAAAGCCGAAGGGCAAAACCAAGACAGCCCGATGAAGCCCTGGTCGCGTCTTTTCCTCCTATGGACACTGCAAGGGTTTATTGCGGCTGCCTGGCTGGTGCTTTTACCAACGGACACGGATAAAGGGGTTATTTTTGGATTCTCCGCGGCGCGTCTTATCTTATTCGGGGGTCAGATAACGCTCACCGGGGTTTCCGCTTTTCTGGCCTGGTTCTCACCGCGATCTACTTTTGTTATTCCCCAAAATTATTACAAACCTCTCTACCTGGTTTCAATTTGCGCGGCTCTTCTTTCTCCATTAACGATCGTTGTTTTGAACGGCCTTGGAAAAACATCCGGGTATATCTTCAGTGCTTATGCTGGGCGGCTCTTGCCGCTGGCTTTTTGGTTGACGCTTAGTTCTGTGGAATTGGCAATTTTTCTTGCTCGCAGGCTAACTTTTCAGAAAATTCCTCAGACTTTGTATAAACCGCTGGGGTTTGTGATGGTTATTCTGGTGCTGTTGGCAGGGTTTATCAGTATTACCAGGGTGGGGATCGTACGCTATAACGATGGTTCCTGGGGCGCGCCTGCCACCCCCTTGCTTGAATGGCAGATTTTTCTGGTACTGCTTGCCAGTCTTGTTTTTCTTGCGATGGAAACACGCTGGCGCTGGCTGCAATCTGACCGTTTTATGGGCTTGTTTATTTATGGAGTTACCTGCCTGTTGTGGCTTTCCAAGCCGGTTAATCCTGGTTTTTTTGCCACGTCACCGCGTGCGCCCAACTTTGAGATTTATCCCTTTTCAGATGCTTTGATCTATGCTCAATATGCACAATCTGCGCTGGTGGGAAATGGTTTTATGTGGCCGGACGTACCCACGCGCCCCCTGTACATCGCTTTCATCACCTGGCTCCATGTTCTGGCAGGTCAGGATTATAATCGTATCATTATTTTGCAAACGCTTGTGCTGGCATTATTCCCTGTTGTTCTGTATTTTCTGGGAAAGGAGCTTGGCGGTCGCTCTCTGGGGTTGGGGTTGGCTTTGCTGGCTGTATTACGCGATATCACAGCCAATGTGGCTGCGCCCTTCGCGTTGAATTACACCTATACCAAGTTATTTTTCTCCGAGATTCCAACTGCATTGGTAATCAGCTTTTTTCTGTTACTGGCCTTGCGTTGGATCAAGCAGCCAAAACCATTTTGGTACCCTTTGTTGGCAGGCGGCCTGCTTGGGCTGGGTGCTCTCATCCGGCTGCAGAGCGCAGTTATTCTGGCAGCTGTTATTCCGATCAGCTTTTTTATTATCCCGAACAAAAAAAGGTGGTTGACGGGTTGTGTTCTGATCGTTTTTGGGCTTGGACTGGCACTTATCCCCTGGTTGGCACGTAACCTGATTGCAACTGGCGGTATTGTGCTCGACAATCCAATATCGCAGACTATGACGCTGGCCCGGCGTTGGAGTGGCGACAATGGAAATGAGCTAATCCCACGCCTGTCTGGAGAAGGTGATTCGCAATATTCCAGCCGCATGACGGCTCTGGCACTTGCCAGCCTGCGAGCAGCCCCCGGACGGATTTTAGGCTCAGCTGCAAATCATTTTATTAATAATGAGATCGGTAACCTGCTAATTTTTCCGCTGCGCGATCAGCTTAACAGTCCAGCAGAATTGGTTTGGCCAGAACACGCTTTCTGGCAAAACTGGGAAGGCCAGCCTTCGCCCGGTCAACTGCTGGTCATTGCTGTGTATCTTGGGCTTTTTGCGCTTGGGCTGGCAGCCGCCTGGCGCATGAACGGTTTAATAGGTCTGCTCCCGTTGAGTCTGAGCCTGGTCTATAATGCCTGGACAGCGCTTTTTCTCAGTTCAGGAGATCGTTTTCTCGTCCCGGTGGATTGGGCGGTTTATATTTATCATTTTCTGGGTCTCTTTACGCTTGGCAGGTGGATTGTAGGCGCAGGTTTCCAGGATAAAATTGTAAACTATAGCTTGGATATTGTTTTAGAAAAATCACCTTTTGCCTGGAAGAAGACAGTTCTTACTGCCGTTTTGATAATTTTTCTGGGTGCAAGTGTTCCGTTGACAGAACTGGTTTTTCCAAAAAAATATAATGCAGTCCAGGCTACAACCGGATCAGAGATTAGCCTGCGCGGCCGAGCTGTTTACCCGCGCTGGTATGCTGCCGGGGATGGCGAACCTGGCAGCGCTAAGTTGGGATATGGGGCAGTGGATGAGGCCCGGCTGGTGTTCTTCCTGGTTGGAGAAAAGAATATGCTGGTCATTCTCCCGCTCAAGAAGGCTCCGAATTTCTTTCCCAACAGCGGCGATGTGGTGATTGACGCTACTTTGCAGGATGGTTTTTTAAGCGCGCATAAAGTGATTATAGAGAAGGATAGCAAAGTTTCTGAATACATGCCATAATTGAATGGGTAATCAAGGAGAAACCATGACTGAAGAACCAAAAACAGAACCAAAAGCTGAAACCAAACCCGAAAAACCAGAAGCCAAAGACCAGCTTGTTCAAACCAGGCACTCGGTCAAAATCGGTGGTCAAGAAATCGCCTACACAGTCACTACTGGTACGATGGTGCTCAAAGAGGAAACGGTTGACCATGGAAAGGATTTTGAGCCAGGAAAACCAAAGGCCGAATTTTTCTTTGTGGCTTATTCAAAAGATGAAGTTGAAGACCCTGCCAACCGCCCTTTAACATTTTCATTCAACGGTGGCCCAGGGTCATCGTCTGTCTGGCTGCATCTGGGGTTGCTTGGCCCGCGCCGGGTGGAGATGGAGTACGATGGTAACCTGCCAAAACCGCCTTATAAGTTAAAGGATAACGAATTTTCCCTGCTGGACCAGACTGACCTGGTTTTTATCGATCCGGTTGGCACCGGGTACAGCCGCCCGGTGGAAGGTCAGAAGGCCGGTGAGTTTCACGGATTCAAGAAAGACATCGAGAGCGTTGGCGACTTCATCCGTCTGTACACCACACGCTATAACCGCTGGCTTTCTCCCAAGTTTTTGATAGGTGAGAGTTACGGCACAACCCGCGCCAGCGGGCTCTCTGGTTATTTGCAGGAGCGGCACGGCCTGTATTTGAATGGCATCATATTGATTTCGTCAGTCTTGAATTTCCAGACCATCGATTTTGTCCAGGGCAATGAATTACCTTATGTCATGTTTTTACCCAGTTATGCTGCCACAGCCTGGTATCATCATGCACTGCGCATCCGTCGCCCGCTTCAAAAGCTGTTGGAAGAAGTGCAGGAGTTTGCCATTCATGAATATGCGTCCGCGTTAATGCAGGGCGACAAACTACCTCGCCGAGAGCGCCAGAATATTGTAGACAAACTGGCTCGTTACACTGGCTTGAGCGCGGATTATATTGAACGCTCCAACTTGCGCATTTCGGATTTTCGCTTTTTTAAGGAATTACTGCGTTCACGAGCGCGCACGGTAGGACGACTTGACAGTCGCTTTTTGGGCATCGACCCGGATACTATTAGCGATTCGACTCAAAACGACCCGTCTTTTACCAATATCATTGGCCCCTATACAGCTGCTTTTTATGATTATGTCCGGCGGGAACTGGGCTTTGAGAAAGATATTCCTTATGAAATTATCACAGGGCAGGTTCATCCCTGGTCATACGCCGAACACCAGAACCAGTTTGTCTACGTGGCAGAGATACTTAGACAGGCCATGAGCATAAACCCGGCCCTCAAGGTATTTATTGCCAATGGCTATTACGATCTTGCCACTCCGTATTTTGCCACCGAATATACATTCAACCACCTGGGGTTGGATGAAAGCCTGCGCGGCAATATCAGCATGGGTTATTATGAAGCCGGGCATATGATGTATATCCACATGCCAGCTCTTGAACAACTGAAGCAGGATCTGGCGGAATTTATTCGCACGGCTGCCTGAAACTATCCAAGTTGGCGCTTGCAAACGCGAAACTCCGTTATAAAATAAGAGTGTTTCACTCTTATTTTATAACGGAGTTTTTTTTCTTGAGAGGTAATCGAAAAATGGATACTCGAACCCAGTCCACTTTAGACATTATCGAACGATTCAACCAGGCGGTAAATCAACACGATCTGGATCTGACCATGGCCTTGATGACCTCCGACTGTGTCTTTGAAAACACTTATCCAGCACCAGACGGAGAACGTTTTACGGGACAGCCAGCGGTGCGTGGTTTTTGGAAAAACTTTTTTGAGTCATCACCAAACGCGCACTTTGAATTTGAAGAAACTTTTGCCAGCGAGGCACGCGCCTTTGTGCGCTGGTTATACCGTTGGGAAAGCGATGAGGGAAATCAGGGTCATATTCGCGGTGTGGATATCTTTCTTGTGAGGGATGGTCAGGTAGCCGAAAAGCTCTCTTATGTGAAGGGTTGAACCTTGATTTATCCTGCTGATGCTATTCCTAGAAAAATATCGAAGCTACTGTGAATATTGATGCAATCACGATCAACACTGAGCAGATAATGGAAAACCATCTCTGAAAGGGGTTGTTTACGTAATCGCCCATCAGGCTGCGGTCGCTGGTGAGCTTGATCAGGAAATAGAATACCAGTGGCAGAGCCACCGCGTTGATTGTCTGGGTAAGCACAGCGATCTGGAAAAGCGAAACGTTAGAGAATATGGCAATCAACAAAGCTACTAAAAGTTGAACGCCGTAAAGAATGTAGAAGGTCTTGCTCTTTTTGAAAGAATCGTCGAGACTACCTGAGACTCCAAAGAATTCGGCAAAGGCATAGGCCGTGGAGAGGGAAACCACAACCAAGCCCATAAAGCCCGCGTTCAGGATGCCCAGTGCAAAAAGTTTACCGGCCAGCTCTCCGGCGAAGGGTTGGATTGCCATGGCAGCCTGTTCGCCAGAAGTAAGTGTAATTTGATTGACGTAGAGCGTGGCAGCAGTGGCGACAATCATAAAGAACGAGAAGAAATCGGTCAAGAAAGCGCCCAAGTAGGTTTCGAGTTGAGAGAGCCCTACTTTTCCCTTTTCAATTTTCTTGTCAGAAGCAAAACTGCTGATAAAAAATTGTCCCCACGGGGTGATGGTCGTGCCCAGCACGCCCATGCCGATGATCAGGTAATCGCGCATATAGCTGCTGGTGAAATTTACACCGTTAGGAAAAATCAGGTTGGAAGTGGCTGCTCCCCAGTCTGGCTTGGCCTTGAAGGCAGAAAAAATATAAGCCAGGAAAAACAGGCAGGCAAGCAGCATGATGTTCTGCGTGAGCTTGTAATTACCTCGCGTGATTACCACAAACGAGATCAGCACAATGGCAATCACTGCCGGGACAGGGGAAATGCCGAATATTTCGCTGGTGGTCTTGACGGCTGAAAGTTCGGTGACCAGCGTGCCAATGTTGGCGATCAGCAGCGCTGCGAACATGAATATGGCCGCTCGAACGCCGTATTTTTCACGAATTAAATCGGCCAGGCCGCGGCGGGTAATGACTGTCAGGCGCATACCCATTTCCTGGGTGATTGCCAGAAGCAGGGTAATAATTGGCAGCAGGAACAGGATCGGGTAGCCTAATTTGGCTCCGGCGATAGAGTAGGTTGCCACGCCGCCCGCGTCGTTATCTGCCATGGCAGTGATCGTCGCTGGACCAAAAACAGACATGAAAAGCAGAACTTTCCGCCAGATGGTAGAAAAGAAGCGCCGGTTGTTGTTGATAAAGAGTTCGTTGTTCATTGTGAGCCTCTGTTGAAATTAACGGTAGAAACGAGGCAGGCGCTTCTTCCAGGCGGTTGGAATAATTTTATCCAGGGCATCATCCGCGGTCACAATTCCCTGGATAATATTCTCCTGGTTCACAACGGGTACAGCCAGAAGATCATACTTGGTGATGATCTGGGCAACTTCAACCTGTTCGTCAAGGGTATGGACTGTCTTAACCCGATCATCCATAAAATCGCGAACCAGGGAGCCTGGCTCAGCAAAGATCAGGTCAGTTAGCGAAAATACACCCAGCAAGTGTTCTTCCGGATCGGTCACATACACATAGAGCAGCGTATCAATATCTGAAGCGGTTTCGCGCAGAAGTTTAATCGCCTGTTCTGCAGTGATATCCGGGGGAACAATCGCATAGTCAGTGGTCATGATGCCGCCAGCTGAATCTTCAGGGAAGGTTAGCAGGTGGCGAACATCATCCGCTTCTTCTTTTTCCATCAATGAGACCAGTAGACGGCTGCGCGCTTCTGGTATTTCAGCTAACAAGTCTGCGGCTTCGTCTGGATCCATTTTTTCCAGAACGTCTGCCGCGCGTTCATCATCCATTTCGGATAATAGGCTGGCCTGAAAATCGGTTTCTACCTGTTCCAGGGCATCCGCTACTTGCTCAACATTCATTGATTCGAGAAATTGTCCGGATTCCATCTTATTCAAATCGCTCAAGATTTCAGCCAGGTCGGCCGGGTGCAGATCGGCCAGGCTTTCTGCTGGAACGCGCAAACGCATGAATTGGTCGTGGTGCAAAAGTTCCACGTTGTCCCATGAAATAAAATTATCTGTCAAAGGTATTCGCAGCCCGGATGCGATTGCATTGGTCATACGTTCCAGCCCAACCCGGCGCAAAATGCCCATCATGCCTACATCCACATTGCTGACATACAATGTGCCGTTGATGCGAACGAGTTGCAGATCATTGACCCGCACTACGCGAGCACCGTCAGTGTCGATGATCTGTTTATCAAGAACATCCCGCGATAAATACACGTCATCGTCATTAAGCGTGTACGTAGGGATGTCTTCAACATGGCACTTTAACGGGATTGCCGGGGCAAACAGTGACATAACTATGGAGTAGGGAATGATTTGTTTTTCACCACGCCGGTCGATAACCACTGCATCCACCACCGGGTGGGGAAATTCCGGGCGTTCACGTGCGATCAGGTCTTCCAATTTGCCAACATAGTTACCATCAAGATCGGTAATCGTTCGACCAAGGATTTCACTCAAAAAAGCCATAACAACCTCCTAATACCAGGAAGGGTCCCTGCAGGTTTTGCCAAAAACTCTTCCTGAATCTTTTATTTTGACAACGTAAGCTGCCGTCGTTTCAGCCTCAATTCTGCTGGGTTATTTCCTACGAATGACAAAACTGTCATTTGTAAGCCTCTCGCAAAGACAACAAAAAACCGCCTTCGCTGTGGCGGTGAGGCGGTGTTTTTTCAGGTTTGCACGAAATTTCCCCGATTGGTTGGAAGGGTGTAAAAATTTACGCCCCAACAAATCGAAGGAAAGTACGCGGACTGCCCTGAACGAACGTCAAACCACTTCGCCAGTTAACAATTGGACTTTGTCTAGAACTATCAGCGTCCACGCGCCAAACTCCTTCTCATCCGCGCAGTAAATTTGGGCAACCCAGGCGCGGTGGCAAAAAGAAACCTCCCGTTTGGAAAACAGGAGGTGAGTTAAAGCAACCAAAAATCAGCCAACACACCTCCTGGTTTAGCTTTGGCACTGCACGTCGTAAGGATACTATTTTTCCTAGCCACTTTGAGTGAAACCTTAATCCGATTTCACCTGGTCTACCCTTTAGCGTCTTTGGACGTTTCAGGGCAATGGCTTGTGTACCTTGCAGCCGCCTAGCCTAACGAGGGTTCAATTTGCTTGATTACTATACCCCCATGTTAAAGAAACGTCAAGAAATTTGCCATAGAGTGGTAAAGATTGGCACGGTTCAAAAAAGCTAAAAAAGTAGTCGCAGCAGCTTTACAAATTATGGAATGGACTGATGCCGGGTACAAACGAAGTAGCCCCGGCGGAACGGGTAGGATGGTAGTATGGTGTTAAAAAGACCTACAGAGCCAG
>JBBRWF010000117.1:0-10257 GCA_038249405.1 Anaerolineales bacterium | reverse complement strand
CGTCAGTGTGTAATTGATTTGACTAACCAGCAAGTATTGACAGTAAGCTAAACGGGTAACGCGTTCTTTTTTCGGTATCATTTTGTAACAATAACCGTTTTTTCATCTACCGTCAATTTGTTCATCTTGCGTAAGTCCTACTATTGTTACTTGGTCTGTTCTGTTTTATCCATGAATGCCGTTAATGATCGGATGACGTGACCGGGCAGGACGTGAACTGTCCATCGGCCTGCTAATAACAAATATGTCATTGGCAGACCACCTTACCACACACCTGCCTGATTTGCCAGAATTTGGGCCCATCCGCGGTGCCTTTTAGAGGGTAAAATAAACCCGCCATGCAGCGCCGCCAACCGATTGCCTCTGTCTCAATCGCCGCCTTTTCCCAGGCGGCGCAGTTCCCGCCCTTGCCGGGCGTTGGGCTGGTCGCATGATGTCCACACCCGTCCTGCTCAACCGGGATTTGCTCAAACGGGCCGCCCTGCATGCCTTCTGGGTGTTTCTGGCGCTGTACATCGGCTCCATGCTCTGGATGGCCGTTCTATCCGTCTTACTGCGCCAATTTATCCACGAGCCTGCTGTGCTTTGCGCCACCGATTCCTTGCTGCAAAGCAGCCGCCATCCAGGCGCACTCCTGGAACCCTGGCTGCGCTGGGACACGATCTGTTACCTGAACGTGGCCGAAAGCGGGTATCGCTCCAACCTGGCGCTGACGGTCTGGCCGCCGCTTTACCCGCTCCTGATCCGGCTCCTCATGTTCGTCACGCCCTCTTCCGTCTTTTCCGCGCTCGTCGTCTCGAGTATTTCCACCTGGGCGGCGTTCCTCCTGCTTTACATGCTGGTGAGCCTCGACTACGGCGAGAAAACGGCGCGCGGCAGCCTGTTTCTGCTCGCCATTTACCCGCTGGCTTTCTTTTTGGTGGCCGCCTATTCTGAATCGCTTTTTCTGGCACTAGTGTTGGGCAGCCTGCTGTGCATGCGTACCCAACGCTGGGGCTGGGCCGGTCTCCTGGCTGCCTGCGCGGCGCTTACCCGCAACCAGGGCATTGTGCTCGCGCTCGTGCTTATATGCGAGGGGCTGGTCCAATATGGAACGCAGCCCGAAAAGCGTGTCGTGAATTTGCTCAAGGTTTGCCTGACGGCCTGCCTGCCTGTGCTCGCCTTTGGCGCCTATGCCGGCTATGTGCATTTCTGGATCGGCGCGGACTGGCCCTGGCAGACGCTGGCCAAATACTGGGCCCAATATTCGGGCTTCCCCTGGCAGGGGCTGCTTGGCGACCTGCGCGGCCTGGCCTCGGAAAGGGACGCGCTGTGGTACTTTTGGGCCCCCAGTCGCGTGCTGGATTGTTTTTTCGCGATTTCGATCCCCGTCTTTTTAATCGTTAAACGCGGCGTCCTGCGCCCATCTTACCTGGTCTTTGCCTGGGTGCTTGTCTTGATCAGCCTGATGAAGCTCGGCCCCGGCGACGTCTTGCTCAGCTTTTCACGCTACATGCTGCCCGTCTTCCCCTTCTTCATCGCCGCCGCGCCACTGCTCGAAAAACGCGCCGGCCGGCTGGGCCTGTTTTCCCTCGGCTTTATGCTCCAATGCCTCTTCCTGGGCATGTTCTATATCTGGTCCTGGGCCGGGTAGGAGGTACTCATGAACGCAGTCACCAAAAAATATCTCTTGGGGGTCTTTCTGGCAGGCGCGATCGTTCTCGCGGTCTATCTGGCTTCCTTTTTACCCTCCGCGGACTGGCTGCATATTTACGACGCCACCGCGCGCCATTTCTTGCATGGTTTTTCCCCCTACGACCGGTTGTATCCTGACTGCGCGCATTGCGTCTTTGTCAACCCTCCATGGACGTTATTGATGCTGATCCCCTTCACCCTGCTCTCGCCCGCCTTAAGCCGCGGGCTAATCCTTGTCCTGAGCGTGCTGGGCGTGATCCTGTTCGGCTGGCGCATGCATGTCAGGCCCTTGAGCATTGCCGCCATCATCCTCTCGCCCACTGTGATCGGTTCGCTGCTGGCCGGCAACCTAGATGTGCTCATTCTGCTGGGCATTTTCCTGCCACCCGTCTGGGGGTTGTTGGTACTGATGATCAAGCCGCAGATCGGGTTGGGTGTGGCGATTTTCTACGCCTTTATCTATATTCGCGCACGCCAGTGGCGCGAACTGCTGACCACCTTTGTGCCGGTCGGGCTGGCTTTTGGCGTTTCGGCGCTCTTGTTCCCGGACTGGCTGGCCTTGCTGCTGCACATGCCCGCCAACCCGTGGAACCGCACTTTGTTCCCCTACGGCATTCCCGTAGCGCTGCTGTTCCTGTGGTGGGCCTTGCGCAGCAAAAAGCCTGCTCTGGCCCTGGCGGCGACCCCCTTTTTAGCGCCTTATCTCACCTATTATTCCTACGGCGCCCTGCAATTCGGTCTGCTGGACGAAGAAGTTGAAAAGTACCTCTCGCGCGACATCCTCCAGTTCCTGCTGATGATTGCCCTATGGGTCATCATGCTGGTCTTTCATCTTTAATCTGTAGTGGTCAATCAACGCCTGAACAAAAAACAATTCTAAACATGTCGTCCCTGGCACCTGCCCGATTTGCTAAGCAAATCAGGCAGGTGTGCCAGCCGGGTGTTTTCCCCGGCGTGGCAACATGGTGCTCCGCATCTCCAGTTAAAAGGTCGCGCTTTTCGACGAGATTTTCCTATTCAAGTGGGGATTGCTCGCAATGACATGTTCGAGAAGATTGATTGGATGAGTTAAATCTTTCCTCCATTATCTGACCAAGCCGAGCTGCCTGATTTCGTATAAAATAGCCTTGTTACTGTCACATGATTTTCCTCAATTCTGCCGGTTTTGGTTGTACAAAAGTGATAAAATTCACAAATACGAATTTACTGTGAGGTGAATGATGAAACGCACTGATATTCTTGATTCTCTGCAAACCAAATCGCCGGATGTTCTCATTGTAGGCGCGGGAATTAACGGTGTTGGCGCCTTCCGCGACCTGGCGCTCAACGGGGTGGATGTTCTCCTGATCGACCGGGCTGACTTCTGTTCAGGCGCCAGCGCGGCCTCTTCGCATATGGCGCATGGCGGCATACGCTACCTGGAAAATGGCGAATTTCGCCTGGTACGCGAGGCAGTCCAGGAGCGCAACCGCATGATCGAGAACGCTCCACATGTTGTCAGGCCTCTTCCCACCGTTGTGCCAATGTTCAAGCTGTTCTCCGGGCTTTTAAATGCACCCTTTAAGTTTTTGAACCTGCTGGATAAACCCGCCGAGCGCGGCGCGTTGGTGATCAAGATCGGCCTGATTTTTTATGATTCCTTCACCCGTTCACAGGGCACCGTTCCGCCGCACAAGTTTGAAGGGCGCGAGAAATCCCTGCAAAAATATCCAAAGCTCTCTCCCGATATCAAATACACAGCCACCTATTACGATGGGCAGATTCTATCCCCGGAACGTTTTACCTCTGAACTGGTTCTGGATGCCGAAGCCGAAGGGCCGCATGCCAAAGCCCTGAACTATTGCAGCCTGCAGGGCGCGCAGGGCGGCAGCGTTACGCTCAAGGATGAACTAACCGACTCGACCTATGCCATTCAACCGAAATTGATCATCAACGCGGCTGGCCCCTGGATCGATTTGACGAATTCAACGCTGGGTCTTTCGCATCGTTATATCGGCGGCACCAAAGGCTCGCACCTGGTGCTGAACCACCCGGAACTGCGCGCAGCGATTGGCAACAATGAGTTCTTTTTTGAAAACAAGGACGGCCGCATTGTCTTGATTTTCCCGTTTTACGACAAGGTCATCATCGGCACCAGCGATATCCCCATCGAAGACCCGGATGCAGTCCGCTGCACCGAGGCTGAAATTGATTATTTTATTGGACTGGTGGCGCGCGTTTTCCCATCCATCCAGGTTTCCCGTCAAAACATTGTTTTCCAGTTCTCGGGGGTTCGCCCGCTGGAATATATGCACGCCAAAACCACCGGGCAGATCACCCGCGATCACAGCATCAAAGAAGATAGCTTCGGCTCCATCCCGGTATATTCCCTGGTGGGCGGCAAGTGGACCAGCTTCCGCGCTTTTGGCGAACAGGTCACTGATAAGACTCTCGCGCTGCTTGGCAAGACTCGCAAAGCAGATACAAAATCGCTTCCAATTGGCGGCGGCAAGGATTATCCGGTTGTCAGCCTGGCCCAGATTGAATTTATTAAAAAGATAGCAGATGCCACCGGCCTGGGCGAACTACAGCCCAAGAAATTATTTGAGCGCTACGGCACGCGCGCGCTGGAAATTGCCCAATACCTGCAGGCCGGGCCGGATCAGGCACTCAAATCCAACCCCGATTGGACGCGCCGCGAAGTGGAATTCCTGGTTGATCGGGAAAAGGCCCTGCATATCGATGACATCCTGCTGCGCCGTTCCACCCTGGCCTGGTTGGGCCAGGTCAGCAAACCGCTGGTCAATGAACTGGCGGAGGTCATGGGCGGCCGCCTGGGCTGGTCGTTTTCCCAGCAGCAGGCCGAAGTGCAGCGCACCCTCGATTTATTGAAAGACTATCACGGTGTCGACCTGGCCTGAACCGCCTACACTCTCCCGCTTTGAAGTTCGAGCGGGGCGGGTAAGTTAACCGGCACAAAACCCTGCAAAAATCATCACATCCCGGGTGGCACACCGACCATCATTTACGCAAACACGAGATCTGACAGGCCGCCGCGTTGAAAAACGTGACGGCCTGTTTGATTATGCGGTGGGTGATTTTGAAGTGGTAAAATCTAATTCTGAAAATCCTATACTGGTGGTGAAATGAATCTTTCAGTTGTCATTCCGGTTTATAACGGCCAACACACCATACCTGAATTGGTCGAACGGCTGGGGAAAGTTCTCCCCGGCATTTGTGATTCTTATGAAACCCTGCTGGTCTGTGATGGCAGCCCGGATGACAGCTGGCAGGTGATCGAACAGCTGGCGGCCCGTTATCCCTGGGTGCGCGGCATCGGGCTGATGCGTAATTACGGGCAGCATAATGCGCTCTTGTGCGGAGTGCGCGCCGCCCGCTACGAAGTCATTTTCACCATGGATGATGATTTACAGCACCCGCCGGAAGAAATCCCGCTCATGCTTGCAAAACTGGCCGAGGGTTACGATGTCGTCTTTGGCGTACCCAAAAAAATGCCGCACAGTTGGTGGCGAAACGCCACCTCCAGCATTACCAAAAATGTCGTCGGGTACATCATGGGCTACAACTCCATCCGCGACATAAGCTCTTTCCGCGTTTTCCGCACGCATCTCCGCAATGCCTTCGATAATTACCAGGGCCCCGACCTGCTGCTGGATGTTTTGCTGACCTGGGGCACAAACCGCTTTGGCACCGTGCCGGTGGAAGAATCACCCCGCACAATCGGCAAGTCGAACTACAGCCTGGTCAAACTGATCAAAATGGCACTCACGCTTCTCACCGGTTACACCACCGTCCCGCTGCGCTTTGCCAGCATCCTCGGATTTCTATTTACAATTCTTGGCATGTTTGTGCTGGTCTATGTTCTGGTCACCTATTTTACAGTGGGCTCCATCCCTGGGTTCTCCTTCCTGGCTTCTGCGGTCATTATCTTCAGCGGCGTGCAGTTGTTTGCACTCGGCATTATCGGAGAATACCTGGCGCGTATTTTCGACCGTTCTTATGGCCGGCCAACCTACAAGGTTTTCACAACCACGGATACTGATAATGAAGTGAAGCAAGCATGAACGTCGTCATTTTGCAGCCTTCCTACATTCCCTGGCGCGGCTATTTTGACCAGATTTTCAAGGCTGATCTCTTTATTTTTTATGATGATGTCCAATATGACAAGCACGGCTGGCGTAATCGCAACCAGATAAAAACCAACCAGGGCAAGCAATGGCTCACCATTCCGGTGCACAGCGGCGGCGTTACCCAGGGTATCCCGATCAAGGATGTCAAGATGGATTGGGCCCGCCCCTGGGCAAAAAATCACTGGAAAGCGCTTACCTTTTCCTATAACAAAGCCCCCTGGTTTCAGCGTTATGCCGCGCTGCTCGAACTTTTTTATCAACGCCAGGATGCGTACCTGGCTGACTTTACCATTGACCTGACGGTTGCACTCACCCGCGAGATGGGTAACACCCACACCCGCTTTATGCGTTCATCCGAGATAGCCGGTGTGGACGGCCAAAAAACCGCCCGCTTGATCCAGCTCCTCAGCGCGGTGGGTGCCACGCACTATATCAGCGGGCCTTCCGCGCGCGATTATATCGAGCAGGAATTATTCGAGGCCGCCGGAATTGGCCTCGAGTATATGTGCTATGATTATCCCGAATACCCGCAATTGTACCCACCCTTTGATGGGCAGGTTTCCATTCTGGACCTGTTGCTGATGACCGGGCCAGACGCCTCCCAATTTTTTCATCCACTAAAACCCTATGAGCCAAAATAAACCAGACTTTATCGATTTCAACCGGCCCGCGATCGTAGGCCAGGAAATGCAATATATCGCCGATGCGGTTGCCACGGGGAAGATTTCTGGCGACGGTCTCTACACCAAAAAGGTGCATGCTATGCTGGAACATCAGCTGGATGTTCCGCGTGTGTTGCTGACCACCTCCTGCACACATGCCCTGGAGATGAGCGCCATCCTGCTGGATATAAAACCCGGTGATGAAGTCATCATCCCAGCGTTTACATTTGTCTCCACCGTCAACGCTTTTGTGCTGCGCGGCGCCATTCCGGTTTTCATTGATGTACGCGCCGACACGCTAAACATGGACGAGACCCAACTGGAAGCCCTGATCACCCCCAAAACCAGGGCGGTCGTCCCGGTGCATTACGCTGGCGTGGGTTGTGAGATGGATGCAATCCTGAAGATTTCGCACCGCCACAATATCACCATCATTGAAGACAATGCGCACGGCCTGTTTGGCAAATACCGCGATAAAAACCTGGGTTCGTTTGGCGCGCTGGCCTCGCAGTCATTTCACGAAACCAAGAACTTCTCCAGCGGGGAAGGCGGCGCTTTGTTGATCAACGAGCCGCGTTATATTGAACGCGCCGAGATCATCCGCGAGAAGGGCACAAACCGCAGCCGCTTTTTTCGCGGCCAGGTGGATAAATACAGCTGGGTGGATATTGGCTCCTCTTACTTGCCGTCGGACATCCTGGCTGCTTATCTTTATGGGCAGTTGGAGCAGCGTGAAAAGATCCAATCCCATCGCCAGCGCCTGTGGGTACGCTACAATACCAGCCTCAAAGACTGGGCTTATGCGCATGAAGTTCAAATGCCCTGTGTGCCATCCTGCGTCGAGCAGGCATATCACATGTTTTATATGCTCATGCCCACGCTCGAACTGCGCCAGCGCCTGATCACGCATCTGCGCGAACGCGGCATTCAGGCTGTATTCCACTATTTGCCTTTGCATCTCTCGGATATGGGCAAGGGTTATGGTGGTCAGCCCGGTGATTGCCCGGTAACCGAGCGTATCAGCGATCAGCTTGTGCGCCTGCCCTTCCATAATGTCTTGACTGATGCGGATCAAGAACGAGTGATTGAAGCAATTTTGGAGTTTGATTTCTAATGGAAAACATTCTGGTTACTGGCGGCGCTGGTTTTATCGGCGCGAATTTTGTCCGTTATTTGCTCAATGCCGAGCCTCAAGCAAAGATTGTCAACCTCGATTTGCTGACCTATGCCGGGTCACTAAAGAATCTTGAAGATTTACCGGATGCATCCCGCCATACCTTTGTGCAGGGCGATATTTGCGATGCCGCGCTGGTCAACCAGTTGCTGCGCGACCATCACATCGATACCATCATCCATTTTGCCGCCGAATCGCATGTGGACCGTTCCATCCTGGGCCCGGCGCCTTTTGTGCAAACCAACGTGATGGGCACTTTTACCCTGCTCGAGGCTGCCAGACAGGCCTGGAGCGAGGCGGGCGGCTTCGCCGGGCGCAGGTTCCACCACGTTTCCACCGATGAGGTCTTTGGCTCGCTTGGCGCCGCGCACCCGGCCTTCAGTGAGACCACTCCCTACGACCCGCGCTCGCCTTACTCGGCCTCCAAGGCCTCATCCGATCACCTGGTGCGCGCATATTTCCATACCTACGGTTTGCCGGTCACCATCACAAACTGTTCCAATAACTATGGCCCCTACCAGTTCCCCGAAAAATTGATCCCCCTCATGGTTTTGAACGCCGTGCGCGGCAAATCTTTGCCTATTTACGGAGATGGCAAACAGATACGCGATTGGTTGTATGTGGAAGATCACTGCGAAGCGATTTACCGTGTCGCCCGGGATGGCAAGTCCGGTGAAACCTACAATGTCGGCGGCGGAAATCAGCCCTACAACATTGACCTGGTGACCGAGATTTGCTCCATCCTGGATGAACTCCGCCCGGAATCCGCTCCACATGCTGCGCTCATGACGCATGTCAAGGATCGCCCCGGTCACGATCGGCGTTACGCCATGGATATTACCAAGATCCGTCAGGAGCTTGGCTGGACGCCGCGCCATGATATCGAATCCGGTATGCGCGCAACCGTGCACTGGTACCTGTCTAATATCGAATGGGTAAAAGCCGTGCTTAACCAGGATGGTTACGGCGACTGGCTAGAGAAAAACTACGAGAAACGCAAATAATCCGGTCAGGTGGTCAGTATGTCTGATAAGACCAGAGTCTCGATTGTGATCCCGGTTTTTAATGAAGCCGGGGTAATAGAACAGATCCATCTTAAGGTTGCGGCTGCCATTGAGGCCCTGCCTTATGATTTTTCGGTCTATTATGTGGATGACGGTTCCACCGATGGGACAGACGCCATTCTGGATGCGATTTCAGCGCAGGATGCGCGCTTTAAGCCGCTGATCCTGAGCAGGAATTTCGGCCACCAGGCGGCCTTGAGCGCCGGGCTGGATCATGCGGATGGGGATGTGATCATATCAATGGATGGGGACGGTCAGCACCCGCCTGAATTACTCGGTGAAATGATCGCTTTGATTGAACAGGGTTACGATATTGTCCAGGCCCAGCGCATTGAAGAAGATGGTTCACTTTCTTTTAAAAAAGTCACCTCAGGCGTATTTTATTCCTTGATCAACCACATCAGCGGCACCCGTATTCAACCAGGCGCCGCCGATTTCAGGGCTCTTTCGCGCCAGGCGCTGGATGCACTCAAATCCATGCCCGAATACCATCGTTTTTTGCGCGGCATGTTTGCCTGGATGGGCTACAAAAGCCTGATTTTGCCCTATCACCAGCCGCGCCGCCTGGCGGGTAAATCAAAATATTCGCTTGGCAAAATGCTGCGCCTGGCTTCAGATGCGGTTTTTTCCTTCTCTCTGATGCCGCTCTATATAGGCCTGAGCGTTGGCGGGCTTTTCCTCATCCTCGCTGTGGTTCAAATTGCTTATGTATTGCTGCTGTGGCTTACCGGCCAATATGACCGCATTGTCCCCGGCTGGAGTTCATTAATGGCTATCATGCTGATCGCCAGCGGAATTATCATGATCTTGCTGGGCTTTATTGGCGTGTACGTTGGTTACATCTTTCAACAGGTCAAGGGCCGCCCGATCTACCTGCTTAAAAACAAGCATTAACCTGCGGCCGGGAATGGTAATTAACTTAATTTCCAGGGCTGCCAGCGCGTATTAAGGTGACCTGGGCTTCTTCGCCCCGCATGCTTCTGGCGGGCCTGGTTAACATCTGCCGGGGTAACATGCCGTGACTAAATACGAATTTTTTATAAAACATAATCAGTGGATATTTCTGGCCTCCCTATCCCTGCTCGGGATTGGGATCGTTTTCTTATCCACAGCCAGGTTTGGCGCTGGCGTGGCCGGGGATTCAATTCACTATATTTCTGTGGCTCACAACTTGCGTAACGGGCGCGGGCTGATCGACTACGCCGGCGCTCCGCTGATCCTTTTTCCACCGCTATTTTCCTTTATTATCGCCGGTTTTGCCTGGGTTTTCAGGTTGGACGCTTTTGTAGCGGGCTGGGTGTTGAATGCGCTGTTGTGGGGCGTGAATATTTTTTTGAGCGGCTTATTCTTCAAAAGACTCTTCACAACCCGTCCGGTGTATTTTTACCTTTCCAGCCTGTTCGTCTTTCTCTCACCTTCGGCCCTGTCCATGCACGCCAGTGTTCTTACTGACCCGCTCTTTCTGACCTTTACGCTGCTATTTTTCCTGTTGGGGCAGGATTACATAGAACGTCAATCCTGGAAATCGCTGGCGGGGTTGCTCTTGGTTGCGG
>JBBRWF010000116.1:0-10259 GCA_038249405.1 Anaerolineales bacterium | reverse complement strand
GTCAGTGTGTAATTGATTTGACTAACCAGCAAGTATTGACAGTAAGCTAAACGGGTAACGCGTTCTTTTTTCGGTATCATTTTGTAACAATAACCGTTTTTTCATCTACCGTCAATTTGTTCATCTTGCGTAAGTCCTAATAGATTAAGAACAATGCTGATGATTTTTGAAATTTTCTCTGCGCCATCCTCCGGCAGACTTCCCAGGCATCTTCTCACTTATACGGCTGGTTCGTTCCTGACAGGTATTTACTCGATATCTTTGAAACAGCAACCTTGAAAACCCAAAGCTTTTGATCTGCTTTAGCAGCTCAAACTGCGCCAGATTCGAGTATTATTAAAATATGTATTCATCAGACTCTCCATTTCTTACCGACTGGTACGTGGTGTCCGTGCGTTGGACAATCCTGCTTGGTACTTCAGTTTCTCTGGCGCTGGCAGGGCAAATCACTTCCCCGGTAAATTCTCTGCTTCTGATTCTGGCAGCTTGGAACATTTTTTTGATATGGCTGGCTGGTCAGAGCCGCCGCCTCAAATATCACCGTGTTTTATGCGTTGCCATTGATGTGACCATCTCCTGCCTGTTCTTTTGGCTGGGTGGCGGTTTGCTCGGCCCGGCTGCCTGGATGCTGCTACTGCCTCTGATCAGCTCAGGCCTATATTTCAACCTGCTCGGCGCTTTGGTAGCTACCGTTGGCATGACGATCGTTGAAGCGCTTGATATTTTCATTAACGGTACAAATATCATTTACACATTGATTGGCGCAATCATCACGCTTGTCATGGGCGGCCTGTTTGGTTACCTAAGTCACCAAACCTACACTCAGTTGCAAGAAAAACGCAAAAAACAGATTACGATGCGTGAAAGAACGCAAAGAGGAGAAACAGAGCGATTGCGAGCGATCTATAATATGTCATCCGCGCTGACATCCACTTTAAGTTACAAACGGGTGTTGGATAATGCGCTCGACCTAAGTTCCAACGCCCTGCATGTCGAATCTGCCAACCTTGACCCAAACAAGCCCGACATGCAAGCTGATACAGCCATCACGAGCGCAGTGTTGCTTTTTAAAGGGCACGAACTGATCGTAGGATCGGCCCGCCACTTTACCCAGTCAGATATGCGCGCCATCTTCCCTGCCAAGCAAGGGTTCCTTGCGAAAGTTATCGAAGAAGGAGAGCCAGTAGTCACCGATAATTTATCTACAGACCCAGAACTGGGACAGGTAGTCGGATTTTTAGAGTGTAACTCAATCTACTGTTTGCCAATGCGCAATGGTTTCAACATTTACGGGGCGCTTATTTTTGGACACCCCACGCCGGGTTACTTTACGCGTGAACGTTGTGATGTACTAGGAATCATTGGCCGACAGGCAGTTATTGCAATCCAAAACGCACAGTTATACCAGGATCTTGCTGACGAAAAAGAACGCATGATGGAAGTGCAGGAAGAAGCACGCAAGAAATTAGCCCGCGATCTACACGATGGCCCCACTCAATCTGTCTCAGCCATCGCTATGCGTGTCAGTCTGGCACGGCGTATGATAGATAGAGATCCTCACTCTGCATCCGAAGAACTTGAAAAAATTGAAGACCTGGCGCGCCGCACCACCAAAGAAATTCGCCACATGCTTTTCACACTACGGCCACTGGTGCTCGAATCACAGGGGCTGACCGCCGCTTTGCAGGCAAATGCAGAAAAGATGAAAGAAACCTACAATCAGGCAGTAGTTATTCAGGTTGATGAAACACTCGCCAGTACGCTGGAAATGGGCAAGAGTGGCGTGATATTTTACATTGTAGAAGAAGCGGTCAACAATGCCCGTAAACATGCCAAAGCTGCACAAATTTTTGTGCGCTTGAATTCTTTGCCAAACCAACCAGAGATTGCATTCCTGGAAATTTCGGATAACGGCGTGGGCTTTGATGTAGCCGAAGTCAACAAATCTTACGATAAACGCGGCAGTCTGGGCATGGTTAATTTACGCGAACGCACAGAATTGGTAAATGGTGTGCTAAATATCCAGTCAGCCATTGGCAAAGGTACAAAAATCCAGGTTTTCATCCCACTTAGTGAAGATGCCGCAGACTTGCTGAACAACGCGCACAAAAGCCAACAGCAATCCAGCCCGGCTTCCATCTCGGGAAAAAACCAATCTGACCAATAAATCACAATCAGAAAAAATATGCCCCTTATATCAGGAATGTATTACCATGAAAATGGCGGCAACTGGAGCCGACCGGCAGTGATTTTGCTGCATGGTGCCGGTGGAAACAACCTATCCTGGCTACCAGAATTCCGTCGAATGCAAGACCAGCGCATTTATGCCATCGACCTGCCGGGTCACGGTAAATCCGAAGGAATTGGTCGCCAATCCATTGCGGATTATGCCCGATGTGCACTCGACTTTTTGGATGCACTTAAAATCCAAAAAGCAGTATTTGTAGGTCATTCAATGGGTGGGGCAATTGCACTCTGGCTGGGGATTCACAGCCCCAGCCGGGTGCTAGGTCTTGGATTGATATCAACCGGGCCCCGCCTTCGCGTTTCACCAACGCTGCTATCCAGTTCATCCGTAGAGGCCACACTACCGCTGGCGATAAAGACAACCATAGATCTGGCTTTTGGCCCGCATGCCAATCCGCGTATCAAAGAATTAACCGCTCAACGTATGGGCGAAGTACGTTACCCGGTACTGTACGGCGACTTTATGGCCTGTGATGCCTTCGATGAAACCAGCCTGTTAGGGCGGGCGAGCAAGTTACCAACGTTGATTGTCTGCGGGACTGAAGACCGGATGACTCCGCTGCGATATTCAGAGACGATGCATCTGCGCATCAAAAAATCTATTTTACACGTTGTTCAAGGTGCCGGGCACATGATTATTCAGGAACAACCGCAGACGATCGCAAATACTCTGCACCTTTTTTTGAACAGCATCACCTACCAACCGGGGGAATAATTATGGGTACAGGTCCACCTTGTTCATAAAAGCTGAGGCCCAGCTGATCTTCACACTTAGCAACCGAACCATTACAGCCAAGCAACACGGACATGAGCGCTTTTAATGAATGCGGTGAGCATTATTGTTGGAGGGCTACTGATCTGGTAGAACCGACCAAAACTTACCCGTTTAGCAGGTGGCGCAGAATGGGCAGGGCATTTTTTACAGCGCGGGCGCGGTGGCTGAGCGTATTTTTTTGCTGCATGGATAGTTCCGCCATTGTGCAATTGGTTTCAGGGATAAAAAAGATGGGGTCATAGCCAAAGCCGTTGTTGCCGCGCTCTTGCATGATGATCTCCCCAAAACAGTCGCCCTCAGCATAATGCAAGGTTGTCGCGTTTTCTTTACCAGGCATACCAATTGCCACGGTGGCATGAAAGTGTGCCGTCCAGGGCTGCGGCTTTCCGGTGAGATTCTTTAACATAAACGCCCGCCGGTCGGCATCCGTTGCCCCGGGCAGTGGGGAGTAACGCGCTGAGTATAGACCCGGCGCGCCATTCAGCAAATCCACTTCCAAGCCGGAATCATCCGCAAACGCCATCAATCCGCTAGCCTTGCTGTAAGCCAGAGCTTTTTTGCCAGCATTTTCCTGGTAAGTTTTCCCGTCTTCCACAACTTCCAACTCAAAGCCGAGCTCCCTGGGTGTCACCAATTCTACATCCAGACTATCCAGCAGTACCTGTAATTCTTTAACCTTGCCGGGGTTCCCGGTAGCGATCAGCAGCTTTTGCATAAAATCTATTCCTTTCACACGAGTAGATTACAGGTGTTCATCTGGCCGGTCATTCACTATTGTATCAATAGCCCACTTCGCATGCTCTCGCACAAGGGCTTCCGGGTCATCCAGAGACTGGTTCAAGGGCATTATCATTTCGTGGCTGCCGCTGTTACCAGCAGCGACAGCTACGTTTCGTAAGTACCCGCGCCGTTTGGCACGTTTGAGCGGGCTATCTTTGAATTTGCGATTGAATTCTTCTGGTGTAAGCGCCAGCTCAGCACTTAATGATACAGTGCCAGTGTGATGCGAAAATTCAGGATCGCCATTAGCTGGCGCAAAGCGCACATTCCAAGGGCACACCATCTGGCAAATATCACACCCAAAGACCCACTCGCCCAACATGGGACGCAATTCAGATGGAATCTCTGCCTTATTTTCAATCGTCAGGTAAGAAATACAACGACGCGCATCCAGCGTACGATCCGGTTGAATACAGCCTGTGGGACAGGCATCCACACAACTTTTACAAGAACCACACAGATCATTTGCAAAGGGTTCATCTGGTGGTAGTTCAATCCCCAACAAGATTTCTGCCAGCAAGAAAGTTGAACCACTGCGCGGGTTGATCAGGCAGGTGTTTTTACCTATCCAGCCCAGGCCTGCACGCATCCCAAGTTCGCGTTCCAGAATTGGGCCAGTATCTATATACCAACGGTTTGCAACCGGGCTGCCGGTTTGCTCTTCAAGAAAATTCACAAGTGCCTGTAAGCGGCCCGGCAGTACTAGGTGATAATCCGCCCCGCCAGCGTATGCAGCAATCCGTCCCAAGGCTGTTTCGCCGGCTTTTCGCACGCTCTGGGGTTTCGAGTAGGGTGTTCCCAGCACAAGGATCGAACGGCATTCCGGCAAGATCAGCAACGGATCTGCACGACGCTCTACGGCACGCGGTTCAGCAAGGTAATTCATTTCAGCATGGGCTCCTGCCGCCAGCCAGTTCCGATAAACATCCAGATGTGGGGGAGCTTGGGGTAAAGCAAGGCCCACCAACGTGAATCCAAGTTGGTGGGCCTTACCTTTCAGGTTACTTGCCAGTTGATGTGCGCTACCTGTCCAGCCAGAACATCCTGGCTCAAGCGAGTTTTTTTTATCTGATAAAGAACTGGATGTCATGGAACAACGATGATAACCGAAACACGTTGCCCGAACGCAAAACCGTTGTTATTCGCCATTCGCCAGTAACCACCATAATTGCCGGTCTTGGCGGGGGCGGTCAGATTAATAGAAATCTCAACTTCCGCGCCGGGTTGAACTTCGGCTCCAATGGCTGCAGGCAAACCGCCCATTTTTTCACCGTGGGAAAAGATAATCTGGTAGTCGGATGACCAGGTACAGGTTCCGGTGTTTTTTATCTTCCATGTTTTGACAAAAGCCTGTCCGGCGGTCATTTGCGTGCCATCGCTAACGGAAACATCACTAATCCAAATCGAGTCGTCGCACGTGCTTTGTGTAACAGTGACCGCCGGGGTTGGCGTTTCGGTGGGAGTTGCGCTGGGCGCTGGGGCCTCAGCGGGTGCCGGGGTTTCGGTTGGCATCGCAGCGGCAGTCTGAGTAATATTCGCCATAACCGTTTGAACCGCGGCGGTTTGCATGGCGCTGATATCCACCGGCGTGACTATGGGCTGAGGGTTCGCGCTTGAACAAGCGGTGAGCATAACCATGGCCAACAATACAAAAGTTAAGTAGGCTGTTTTCATAGGATATCCTTCTATGCTGGGCAGCTAAGAACATTAGCCGCGCTTATTATCATTATATACCGCAAAAGCCTGGGAGGCATCAATCCATTTAATAACTTTGTATAGAAGACCTGCCCAGAAAATACACAGGAACCGCTAATCGGGGAAAATTTTATTCATCACTTCCGGACAATATTTGGCTACCATCTCGCTGGATAAGCCGTTTTCGCGGCAGATTTCCTCATACAGATCAGCTGACTTGCGGCGAACGCGCGCCTGGGTGTCCACATCCAGGCCCCAGAGACCAAAACGTTGAGTCCAGCCGCGCTCCCACTCGAAATTATCCACCAGTGACCAGTGAAAATAGCCCTTCACTGGCCAATTGTAGTTGACGGCGCGCCACATTTGTTGGATATGCTGCGCAAGATAGCGCGGGCGCATTTTGTCTTCGTGATCTTCCACTCCGTTCTCAGTCACCAACATGGGCACATTGAATTGCAACCCCCAATGCAACGCATCATGAAAACCTTGAGGTTCATTGGCAATAAAACCAGTTGCACTTAAATCTGCATCTTTTCGATATCGCAACCGTCCAAAAAGCGCCGGGCCACGTGTGATGTCAAACGAAACCTGATCGCGTGAATAGTAATTAACACCCAGAAAATCCTGCGTCTTGGCGGCTTCGGGAACATTGACTGTTTTATAAAGAAGGCGCACCTTTCCATCCTGTGCGGCTTTTGGGAACATGTCATTAAAGAGCGCAGACTGGGTTTTGGCCACAAATTTATCCAGCGGTGACGCAGTGGCCGGGTGAAGTGAGCGGTAGTTCATGGCGAGCCCCACACGTGCCTCGGGCTGCAGTTCGTGGATAATCTTATAAGCCATGGCATGTCCACGCACCAGGTTCGTCATCACGTGAAATGTAAGACCGATATCCTTTTTTCCGGGGGGGAACTGTCCCTCACTAAAGGCAGCGTAAGCATATACATTCGGTTCATTGATGGTTACCCAATAAGAAACATATTCTTTGAGGGCTTCGACAGACTTGCGCACAAAGTTAGCAAATTTTTGAGGGGTGTCGTCATTTTCCCAACCACCCATCTCTTCCAGCCAGATCGGATTGCTGAAGTGATGCAACGTGACCATGGGAAGCAGCCCGCGTTCGTTCATGCCGCGCAGCATAGCGCGGTAACGTTCCAACGCGGATTCGTTCCACTGGTCGGGAGCAGGCTGGATGCGGCTCCATTCAATTGAAAACCGGTGCGCATTCTGACCAGTTTCCACAGCCCGGTCCATATCTTCCTTCCAACGCCCGCCCCACCAATCACATGCCAGGCCGGATTTGTGTCCATCGATAATGCGCCCAGGCTGCTGCTCCCAGGCCCACCAGTTATTGTTAGTATTGTTACCTTCCACCTGATGCGCAGCGGTAGCGCTTCCCCATAAAAAACCCCGTGGAAAATGTATTGTCGCTTGAGCCATATAATTCTCCTGTAAAAATTCAACCAACCATTACTGTAAAATCTTCAAGATAAACTCAGCGGTTCTTGCCCCGGCGGTTGCGTCTGTGAAGGTGATCTCTTTTTCCACAAAAACCTTTCGCTCAACCGCATCCAGGTCTGGATTTCGTAAATATGCGTTGATCGCATCGCATAATTGCTGTTCATTTGCCGCTACACGACCGGCTTTCGCCTCACGGAAGCGCTTATGTGTTGGCCAGTTGCCGATTGACCTGAGCGAAAGCGAAAACTTACCCGGCACGTTCCAACCGCCAGGTACATCCAACACCGCCGCCACAATCGGTGTATCGTGGACAGCCGTCTCAACCAGCATGGTGGAATAAACCGTGACAAATACATCCGAATGAGCCATCATGGATGATTTCTCATCCATATCTTCGCCGCCATAATACCCCAGTGATCCACCCAGCGCCACAGGGCGAACAACATGCACATGCGGGTACTGCTGCTCAAGAGCAAAAATACGTTCGCGTTCCTCAGCAAAAATGCGCGGCTTATTCTGAAAGTGGCTGGGATGCAGGCGCACCAACAATTGAGCTGGTTCTGCCAGCGCATCCGATGAAACCAGGCGCGCAAGCGCCTCCACATTGGTGTAATTGGGAGCAAAATGCACAAAACTGCAGGCGTAGGAAATCAACTTGCGAGCCGGGTCCAGCCCGTGCTTGTGGAAATACTCATCATGCGGCATCTGCCAGTTCTTGCGGAAATAGCCATCATAAGAAGGGATGCCGCCAATATTGACACGATCAGTGCGCCAATCAGAACCCAAAACGAGCTCATCTTTTTGTTCTTGCGACCAGCAGGTAGCCCAATCCACAGTTGCACCAGGCACCGCGTAACTGGATGGGTTATCCCAGCCAACAATTACGGTCAGGCTCGGGATGCCTTTGCTGGATGCCTCACGCAGCAAATAACGATCAATCCGCCAGCCGGGAGTGGATGCGACCACCAGATTGGGCTGGTATTTCTCAAATAGATCGGCGTAGAGATTGGGTGTAAAGCGCATCTGCGCTGTTAACAGCGCCTTACGGGCCGCGCTACTGGAACGCAGCACCAGGGTGGTCAGCAAGGCAGGCAGCCAAACCCCCAGGCGGAACTTCCAGGAATTTTCGGCCCAGACTTCCCAGATATGGCTGGTTTGGGCTTCGTTATTAATACGCCATGAGCCGCCAACGCGCCGCAAGTAAGCTAGCAGCCACTGGCGGCGGTTATTCACTCTGTGGTAATAATCATTGGCCTGTTTTAGGCGCAGCCCTTCAATTGTCAGACCTGGACGGGCAAACTGTTTCGCTAATCTTGAAACAATATCATCATCTGTCAGCAGCACCACTTCGACCCCTGCAGCCAGCAGATTTGGGATCAGGTCGCTTTGCAAGAAATAGATGATTGCCATGCCGTGGTCGGCAGAGATAAATACTTTTTTGGTCATTATTTCCTTCGATTTTACGCAACACATACCGTTGAACAGCATGCGTTGCGCTTCAAGATATTAAACGACCCATATTTTAGCATGTAATGCTGCCTTGTTTCGCTGCCGGGCGTTAAACAACAAAATCACTGGCTCCCAGCAAGATCATCGTAATTTGTCTGTTGAAGACAAATTCACATTAATTGTCGATAAGTTTTTGGAACTAATAAAATCCAAGTGCGACAGCCAAAAAACTCACACCAACTTGCTTGTTTTTGTCATTATTTTACGTTATACTTACCCTATATTATCCAAATTTAGCTGTCCAATTAAAGGAAATCTATGTCGACACCAAAACGCTATCACCCCTGGCTGGTTATTATTCACTGGCTCTCAGCGCTGTTAATTATTCTCAATCTAGCAGCCGGTACTTTTGCGCTAAAAGGGATGCCAAATGACGCAGCTAAAATCATGCCTCTGGCAAGTCACATGACATTTGGTATCGTGATTTTGCTGGTCACTTTGGTGCGAATTTACATACGCGTCACCAAACCCAAACCAGCGGCAGCTTCCGCAGGAAATGTAATCCTTGATAAAATTGGGGTGATCACCCACTACCTGCTTTATCTGGGTGCGCTTGGCATGGGCATAAGCGGTGTTGCGCTGGCTGCGCAATCTGGGCTATTTTCCAGTGTGTACGGGCGAACCGGCACACTTCCGGCGGATTTTTACGCTTACCCGGTAAGGTTTGGCCACGGGTTTACCGCTACAGCGCTGATCTTGCTGGTACTTTTACATATTGGCGCAGCACTCTATCATCAATATATCCGACGGGATAACCTGCTGTCCAGGATGTCAATTCGCAAAGATTAAATCCAGATGGCGGCCAACAGGCCGCCCTTATTTTGCCTGCGAATAAGATCACAAAACTTTTCCTTTTAACTCTGAGATTCGCAAGGAAATAATGTTGGCAAAAAAACGTTTTCGTCCCCTATGGGTTGTATTGCACTGGCTAATGGCGGTACTGGTTTTTGCAACGTTTGGCATCGGGCTGCTTAGCCTGGCATACAAACCAAACAATGCGGAAAAACTCGTGCCGCTGGCTGTTCACATGCTGCTGGGGATTACCATCCTGCTGATCGTCATCGCGCGCTATATGCTGCGCCTGTTGGTGTTCCAACCTGCCCGGCGCGCCGCACAGGCAGGAACCTCCTTACGCAAAAAGCAAGCCCTTCTTGACCAGCTGAGCATTTACGTACATCCATTGCTATATATATTTACCGCGCTGATGGCATTGCTTGGTATCGCCATCGCGATTCCTGCCGATCTTTTTTCAACAATATTTTTCAAAACAGGTTCAGCGCTGCCCACAGATTTTTATGTCTATTCTGCGCGCACCTGGCACGGCAGCTTTTCGCTGATCTTAATGCTTCTGATCGCCCAGCATGTGCTTGTAGCAGTTTTTCACCAATTCTTGAAAGGTGAAAATTTTCTGAGGCGCATGTGGTTCATTAATTCTGCATCCAAATCCGCAAACCAGTCCGAATCTCCCAAAGAACAAGGTGAAAACCATTCATGAATAGATTGCACCAGGTGGGCAAAGATATCGCGCTACGCTGTGTTTTTAATCAGCGTGTAAGCTATGTTCAATCTGTGACTGTGATTGATGATACCGAAGACCAAACAGTTCTACTGCTCCTGCCTGGCGCACAGTGCGCAGCCACGGAGGGTTATTTCACGTGGCGCAGCGGCGATAATTCATCAGGCACACGCTGGGATGAGATGATTAAAGGGGATTGGAGCATGCGCGAGTTTGACTGGGCCACCAACCGCTTTCTATTTTTGATGTGGCCCAAAAAGTTTTATTCCATCTACC
>JBBRWF010000115.1:0-10282 GCA_038249405.1 Anaerolineales bacterium | reverse complement strand
GTCTCTTCCCGTAAGTCGAGATTAGAGACAGCAGCACGAAACGGTGACCGTCATGCGAAGCTCGCCCTTGATATGGCATTGTCTCCCTCGGGGATGCCCATTTCGCGGCGAATATGGTGGTGTAAATATTCGGCGGTGGCCTCAGCGGTTTGGACGGCCAGACCATGCGTGAAATAGCCTTCTGAATAATTGCCATCCGCCTGGAACTGGTCAAAACGCTCGGTGGCGGTATGACCCACCGTCACCACCTGGAAACCAACCACGTCCAACTGGCCGGACTCGACACTCGCGAAGTAATCTGAGAGGGCCAGATGCTCGTCGTAGGGCTGGCGCGGAAAGTGGAAACGGGTGAGCGCCTCGAAAGTACCAGAGATGCTTTCTGGTTTATAGATGATCAGGTCATCGCCATCCGCCTGGCAGGGGAACAGACCGTAAACAGCCTGGGGGCGGAGCCAGCCTTCCTTGAGCGCAGCCTTGGTCATTTTTTCCAAACGCGCACCAAACTCACTTTGCAGTTTTTCCCATTCCGAGCCGTGACTGTTTTTAGCGCCCCAGGAGAGGCGGTATAGTTCATTGATGTTCAGATGCTTGAGGACCATCTCAAGCGGCATATCTTTGACAACCCGCGCACCCCATTTAGCGGATAAGGGCAGTTTGATGGGCGCAGGGACAATGCTGGAGCGGGTGAACTCGGTCTGGCGGTGAGCCGGGGTTTGCGAGGCTCGCCCCATTTCCATGTCCGCTTCTTTGTGCATCTGCGCCATTAGAGCCGGTTTGCGCTGCGAATCGATGAGCTGATCCATCGTTTCAAGACCTTCAAAGGCATCCTTGCAATAAAAAACGCCGGGTTCATAGGCTGCACCATCCTCTGTGAAAAGAATACGCCGTCCAAAGCGGCGGTTAATGGCGGCTCCGCCGACCAACACAGGAATTTTGTGCCCACGGCGCTGCAATTCGTTGATGATCAACGGCATTTGTTTGGAGGTGCTGACCAGCAGCGCCGAAAGACCGATGGCGGTGGCCTTGACTTCAACCGCTTTGCTGATGATGGTCTCGGCGGGCACCTGTTTGCCGAGGTCAATAACGGTATAGCCGTTATTGGACAGAATGGTCTTGACCAGGTTTTTGCCAATATCGTGCACGTCACCGTAGACAGTGGCGATCACAACTGTGCCCTTGGTGACCCCTTCGACTTTATCCAGATAGTTTTCCAGATGGGCGACAGACTTCTTCATGACTTCGGCAGATTGGAGCACAAAGGGCAGGATCAATTCGCCCGCACCGAACTTGTCGCCGACTTCTTTCATGGCGGGCAAAAGGACGGTATTGAGGGTGTGCACCGCAACTTCATGGCGAATCTGGCCGGCAGGCAGCGGGCGGTTGATGATCTCGTCAATATCGGCTTCCACACCGTCTTTGTGACGATGCACAATGCGCCAATGCAGACGCTGCTCGGGAGACATACCCTCGGTTGGATCAGCCAGAACATTTTCGCCCGAGGTGGGTGAGACATCCTGGAAGTGCTCAATAAAGCGCTGCAGAGCATCCGGGCGGCGGTTGAAAATCAGGTCTTCCGAGAGTTCCTTTTCCAGAGCGGGGATATCGGCATAGGGGGTTACATGCGCCGGGTTGATGATCGCCATATCCAGCCCGGCCTGCACGCAGTGAAAGAGCATAATCGAATTAAGCACGGGGCGCGCCTGGGGCGCCAACCCAAAGGACAGGTTGGATACACCCAGCGAGGTGAGCGTGCCAGGCAGGTTCTGTTTAATGAGGCGGATGCCTTCAATGGTTTCGATGGCAGAGTCTGCAAATTCCGGGTCGCCGGTCGCCAGGGTAAAGGTCAAGGCGTCATAGACAAGCGCTGATGGGCGCAGTCCGTGGTCATTGACGGCAATATCATAGATACGCCAGGCAACTTCCAGCTTGCGGGCGGCGCTTTTTGCCATACCGTTTTCATCGATTGTCAGGACAATCACAGCCGCGTTGTGCGTTTTTGCCAGGCTGAAGATTTTATCGGCCTTGGCGCGGCCGCCCTCCAGGTGCGTGGAGTTGATCAGGCAGCGGCCGGGGGCAGTCTTGAGCGCCACTTCGAGCACATCAAGTTCGGTTGTGTCGATGACCAGCGGCACTTCCACGCCCATTTCCAGCTTTTTGACAGTCTTGCGCATCAATTCCACTTCATCGGGGCGCTCGGTGACCGCACAGGAAATATCAATGGCATGCGCCCCAAAATTGACCTGCTCGCGTGCGATCTCCAGGATGGAATCATAATCTTCTTCCAGCAGCAGGCGCTTGAACTTTTTGCTGCCCTGGGCGTTGCAGCGTTCGCCGATGAGAAGGGGCGGCGGGTCTTGCTGCATAGGGATGGCTGAGATGGAAGATGAGAGACGCGGGGTGGCTTGATTTGGGCGAGGCGGATGAGCACGGGAATCCAGTTTTTCGACCAGCATCTTTAAATGGGCCGGGGTTGTGCCGCAACAGCCGCCCACCACCGAGATATTATTCTTCTCTACAAATTCAAGCAAGGCATTGGAAAAAGGCTCAGGGTCCAGCGGGTAAACCGCCTGCCCATCGACATTCAACGGCAGCCCGGCATTGGGAATGCAGGAGATCGGCAAGGTGGATAGTTCCCCCAGAATGCGGATGGGTTCGCGCATGTGTTCCGGACCAGTGGAACAGTTCAGGCCAATCACATCGATGGGCAGATCTTCAAGGATGGTGAGTGCGGCGAGCATATCGGTGCCGAGCAGCATGCGCCCGGTGGTATCAAGCGTGACCTGGGCTTGAATAGGAACATAAATACCGGTCTCTTCAAAGGCTTTTTGCAAACCCGTAATGGCGGCCTTGACTTCGAGAATATCCTGGGATGTTTCGATGAGCAGCACATCCACGCCGCCCTGCAGCAGGCCAAGCGCCTGCTCACGGAAGATGTCGGCGAGTTCATCAAAGCCGGTGTTTGACAATTCAGGATCGTCGGCGGAAGGCAGTTTGCCGGAAGGGCCAATCGATCCAGCCACAAAACGCGGCTGGCCGGTTTTGGCTGCATATTCATCTGCCAAACGGCGCGCCAGTGAGGCGGCCGCAATATTGATCTCCAGGGTGCGCTGACCCAGTCCATATTCGCCGAGCGTGAGACGATTGGAACGGAAAGTATCTGTTTCCAGCACGTCCACGCCAACTTCGAGAAATGAGCGGTGGACATTCTCCACTGCCTGCGGATAGGAAATCACCAGGTAATCAATACAACCATTGAGCTTTTCACCGCCAAAATGATCGGCGGTGAGATGCTGGTTCTGCAAACTGGTGCCCATGGCACCATCAAAAACAAGGACTTTGTGCTGAAGCGCATCCAGATAGCGCCGGTTGGTATATTTACGAGTGTTCATGTTTGCTCCAATTTCTTATTACCCAAACAATTCGAAGTGATCTGGTGCCAGGTTTGACACAATTATTGTTTATTCAGGTTCCAGCCCGGCGGCATCAGCCAGGCTGGCCCTGGCCCATGCTGCAATATCCGCACAGTATGGTTCCGCAGACTCGCGGCGAACATCCAGGATTGTTTTTGCCCAGGGAACGCAGCCAATGATGGGTGCGCCGCTGATGGATGGAATTTTCCATTTGCGGTTGCCGCTGTTCACCGCAGACTTGTTCTGTTTTCTCATTTCCTGGGGCGATTTATTTTCCACCAGGATCTCTCTCAATAGCTGGCGCATTGCCAGCCAACCTTCACGTGACAACTTGCTGGAATGCTGGAGCATGAAAGTCGCCACCATCAGGTGGTGAACAGCAAAAAACTCTGCACTCGTAAATTCAAGCGCCAGGCATTCATCAAAACCAGTCTGGCAATTTAATTCGGCAGTTGCCGGGGCTCCGCATTCTGAGCAAGTATTTAGCGTACCACAAGCAAGCTGGTCTGACCCATCAAACATGAAAGAACCCTTAAATAAAAGCCTGTTATTCACCTGATTTATGATATCGCCTGACAAACTTTTATCATACGCGATAAATCCTGTCAAATTTCTGTCAAATTTCATTGTACATCTTGCATATGTTCGCTCTGGGCTAAAGCCCTGAGCTATGAACAGCGCCCCGTGAACAGGGCTAAAACGACTGTACAATTGTATTAAAATCGCGTTCACGGAACGTAGCTGCCAACGATGAGTTTTAACATTGCGCGAAGAGCGGGCAGTTATTCGATAAGCAAGTAGTGTTTCAAGATCAGGATTTGACATTTGCAAGAGGTTTATTGTACAAAAATATCGCTTAAAACAAACTCACCCCGAAAATGTCTGCGGGGTGAGCGACTTTCTTGTAGATTAGTAAGGCTTTGCCAGCAGTTCGTCAAGTACCTTTCTGGATGAGTCTTCCACCACTGCGTGCTGTGATTGGCCGTGGGCATCCATGGTGACTACAACAGGGAAGTCCTTGACTTCGACCACCCAGAGGGCCTCGGGAACACCAAATTCCAGCTTGTAAACACCCAGCACTTTTTTCACTGATTGGGCTATAAAGGAGGCCGCGCCGCCAATGGCGTGAAAATAAACCGCGGGGGTTTCTTCGCATCCTTTGAGCGTTTTGGCGCCCATGCCTCCCTTGCCGATCACACCTTTGATGTTGAAGTGTTTCATCACATCGGCCTGGTAGGGTTCTTCGCGGATGGAGGTGGTTGGCCCGGCAGCCACGAAACGATATTCTTTGGTATCCAGACCAGCCACCACCGGCCCGCAATGATAGATGACTGCGCCGTTGAGCAGTTTTTTCAGATCCTCGTAGGCAGCCATGTCATCGCCCTGCGGGGCGCGTGTTTTCTTGATAAATGTTTCGATCATCCACTTGTGGGCTGCATCGCGACCTGTGACCATGATGCCGTTCAACAGGATAGGCTCGCCCACTTTTAGCTCGCGGATGGTTTCGTCGCTGATTGGGATCGTAATTTTTCGCATGGCAGCCTCCTAATCGTATGCAACTTGATCGCCAAGCACCGTCATCTTGCGGCGGCGGTAGGCCCAGCACATATAAGACACTGAAACGAAAAAGGAAGCGGGCAGACGATGCATGCCAACTATTTTGGTATCAATCACGGTTGTCTGTCCACCAAAGCCCATTGGGCCAATTCCCAGGGTGTTGGCTTCGCCGGTCAGGCGTTCTTCAAGTTCGGCCAATTTTGGATCTGGATTGCGCACGCCCAATTTGTCGAACAAGACTTCCTTGGATTTGTAATAAGATGAGCCCCGGTCTCCGCCGATGGCTACGCCGAGAATACCCGGCGCACAGCCCTGACCTTGAGCCTTCTGGACGGCATCGAGCACTACTTTGCGCACACCAGCGAGATCGCGCCCAGCGCCAAGCCGGTTATCTGGCAGCGAGTATTGCGCCCCTACATTTTCACAGCCACCACCCTTGAGCATTAATTCGATGGTCAACTGTTCGCCTTCAACTTCTTCAAAGTGAACAGATGGGAAATCTTCGCCACCCAGGTTGTTGCCGCTGTTTTTATCATAGACTGCATCGACCGCATTGGGGCGCATGTAATTAAGTTTGGTGGCCTGTTCCATGGCGCTGCGGATTTGCGCTTTTAGCTTGCGGGTACTCCAGCCTTCGGGGTAATAGACATAAAAGATCGGAGTGCCGGTATCCTGGCAGATGGGGGTTGATTGAGCCCGCGAAAGCTCGACATTTTTAAGTACCGTTTCCAGGGCACCGCGCGCCGCAGTACCGGGCGTCTCTTTCTCCAGCGATGCGCGCAGGCGTTCTTCCACATCCTGCGGCAAGTTTGTGGATGTACGCCGGATCAACTCCAGGATTTTTTCGGTAAGGTCTGGCTGCATATGTGCCTCCTTTTATCTAGTCCGCTCTGGGCTAAAGCCCGGAGCTATGAACAGCGCCCCTTCCCACTCCGCTACGCTGCGGAGATAATAATAAATGGGGCTTTAATACAATTGTACAGTTGTTTTAGCCCCGTTCATGAGGCTAGCGCGAAGACCGGGCAGTTATTCGATAAGCAGCCAGTAGTGTTTCAACGTCAGGATTTGACATTTGGAAAAGGTTTAGTAAACTACTTCAATGATACCTCGAAATACTTAAGCCTGAATTAGTTTGCTTGAGTTCACACAGAGGGCAGTGCAGAATTTGCAACATGCGGGGATAGAATTTCGGTTTTATCACAGACAGGGAAGTTAAATAAAAAATGGCCTAAGGCCATTTTTTATTTAATGGGTCAATTTTACATGCATTACATGGCGTTTCTGACCGCCAAATTTATATTTATAATCTTCATCTCCGCGCAAAAAGTCAAATTCGGCGCGTTTGTGCTGGTTGGCCCATTCCAGCAGGTAACCCAGCAAGACCCAGCCAACAGATAGATCCATAAATCGGCGATCAAGCCCGGAGTTGTACACCCAAATCTTATTATCATAATCAAAATTGAGATAGGCGCAGGCCTTCTCTCCGTCCACTTCCAAAAAGGCCAGTTGCAAATAACCAGCTTTGAAAGCGGCATGTGCGGAAGATTTCATTTGCAAGCGCATGACTTCAGTAAGGAAAGCCTCTTTTTCTGGATCATGCGCCATGAGGGCCAGAAAATCTTCCATCTCAGCATCCAGTTTGCTCTCATCATCCACAATATACCAGCGAACATTGCGTCCGCTTTCTTCCGCCCGGCGCATCTTACGCCGGATTTCATGGCGCTGTTTTTTATCGATGCCTGTCAGGTAGGTTTCAAAATCACCAGGTAATGGAATAAATGGCGAAGGTTGATAAATTTCCTCGCTATACACCCAGCCGAGTTCCTGCGCGAGAGTCTTGAGGAGCAGGAGGGTTGGAGAGGTCTCCGGCAGGTTGTACCAATCCAACGCGCGCCAGGATTCGGGAGCTTTTGCGTTTAACCAGGTGAGCAATTCGGAAAGAAAAGCGGCATGATGGTCAGTGCTTACGATCACATCCAGGTAATCAGATATTTCTATACTGCCCAGCAGCAGGTATGCACTCTCGCCATCACGGTTGTTGGCCAGGAATAACGGCGCAATGCCAATCAACAGACCTTTTTCGCTGGCGGTGAGGATGGCAAGCGAGGCATTGGGCCATTCACCGCCACCGCGAGTACTCCACCAGGTGGAAAGATATTCATACCGCAAAAACGGGGCATTGGTTACGCCCGATTCGACCAGGCTGTTCCAGGCTGGAGCAAACTCTTGCAATGTTTCAAAAGATGTGTGTAGTTTTAAATCCATACGTGTGTTTTCCCGAACAGATTTTACCAGTATAATGTTAGAGACATATATGAACACATTCGACTTAAATCTTCTCAGTCTGTACCGCATCAACAGTCAGGAATTGCCGCTCTTACCAGGGTTGCTGGCTCAGAACCCTCCCAAGAAACCCGCAAGGGGGCGTGAGCAGGATCGACTGGTTGTTTATATTACCCTGGTTGGAAATATGGGCTATTCCAGCGAAGAGTATGCTCAAATCACAGCGCAGGCGGCTGAAACTTTTTACAATACACCCGGTTCTCTGACGTATGCATTAAAAACAACGGCCGAGTGGCTGAACACCTTCCTGGTGGAAAAGAACATGAAATCCAACGGGAAAGGGCTTTACAGCATTGGCGCCCTGGTTTTATGCACCTTACGCGGCAATTCCCTGTATATCGTTCAATCTGGACCGACACACGTTTATCACATGGGCGCAGAGATACGCCATCTTTACGATGCTCAACTGGCAGGAAAAGGTCTTGGAATCAGCCAGGCTGCCCACCTTTATTTTGCGCAGACCCCGGTTAATTCCAGTGACCGCATCCTGTTATGCGCCGCCCTGCCGCCTAATTGGGATAAATCCATTACCGAAGGACGCGGCTCAACTGCATTGGAAATTACGCGCCGCCGATTAATGGCGATCACAAATACAAATATCAGCGCAGTGCTGATGCAAACAACTAACGGAACAGGCGCACTTAACATTTTTCAGGCTACAAAAGATGTTCCGAGCCTGGGCACAGCGCCTGCTTCAACGGTTGCAAGCCAGCCGGAAGTTATGCCCATCTTGCAGAATCAACCCATCGAAACGGGTACAGATGCCAGCGAGCCTGCGCTGGAAGCTGAAATTGAGGTAGATGAAACAAACCTTTTCCCCCAGCCCACTGAAGTTGAAACGGTGGATGCGCCGATACCGCAAACTGACTCGGAAATCGGCGGCCCAATTCTGGAAAGAAATGTACCCGAGCCAGGCGAACTCGAAGCCCTGCCAGCAGAGACATCCAGTGGTTTTGCTATCCCTGCAAGGCCAGACCGCACAGGCAGGTCGAGAAGGAATATTGCAAACAGAGATTATTCCCCCGAACCAAAAATCCTGATCCGACCGGAAACACGCACGAGCGTAAAGCAGGGGTTACGGGTTGCCGCGGGCACCCTGGCGCGCCTGATCGGAGCCGTGCGCGCGCAGACACAAAGCGTAAAAACCTGGGCCAAGCAAGCCTTTCCACGCCTGCTGCCTGGCGATGCTGAAGATTCGCATCCGACCCTTTTTTCACGCGCCTGGCCTATCTTCATTGCGATAGCCATTCCAATCTTGCTGATCGTGACCGCCAGGGTGGTTTACTACCAGCTGGGATACCAGGCTCAGTATAAAATATATTACGCTCACGCTTACGAGGCTTCACAGCAGATTGTGGCCGGGGACAACCCCACTCATGAGCGAGTCCAATTGCAAGCCACGCTAGACTGGTTGGACCAAGCCGATCAATTTCAAGAAGCAATTACCCCAGAATCCCAACAACTACGGAAAACTGCGCAGGATGCCCTGGACAAGCTGGATAAAGTAGTGCGCCTGGATTTTCAGCCTGCCTTCGATACGACCCTGAGCAAAAACATGCAAGTTACACGCATGTCAGCTTCTGATACAGATATCTATCTTCTGGATAATTTGAGCGGCATTATAAAACGAGGAACGTACAATAACGATACCCAAAAATACAGCCTGGATAATGAATTTATCTGCGGCCCCGGACTTTTTGATGGGATCCAGATCGGCAACCTGATCGATATTATTGCACTGCCGCGTTCCAATCCGATTGAGGCAACCTTACTAGCTATCGATAATTCTGGCAACTTGCTTTACTGTATTCCCGGGAAACCCCCAAAAGCAACCTATCTGCAAATGCCGGATAGAAACTGGAACAAAATCACTGCAATCGCTTATGACGCCAACAACCTGTATGTTTTGGATGCTCCCGCACGGGCTGTATGGGTTTATTTTGGCGACAGCGGAATCAATTTTCCGGACAGGCCTTTCTTCTTCTTTGAATCGCAGATACCTGTTATGCTTGAAAAAGCCATCGATATGGCCATCAACGGTGACGATCTTTATCTGTTGAATGATGATGGGCACATGACCACCTGCACGCTCAGCCGACTGGATGTGTCACCTACGCGCTGCAATGACCCGCAATTGTACACTGATACACGCCCGGGTTATCAGGGCGGTATGAAACTGAGTGATGGTATTTTCTCGCAAATGGAATTTATCAGCGCACCTGACCCAGCCGTGGCGCTGCTTGAACCTTACACGCAGTCTGTTTTCCGTTTCAGTGCCCGGGCGTTGGAATTACAGAACCAGGTACGCTCGCTGGCTGGCAAGGGCGACCTGCTACCAAAAGGCGCACCCGTTACCGCAATGGCCTTCAGTCCCAACAAGCTCCTGTTTATTTTTCTGGATAGCCAGGTGTTTTTTGCCAAGAATGTTCCTTAATAGCACAAGTCGTGGTCGAGTAAAAAAATTCCGCCTTCACTTTGAAGGCGGAATTTTTTTACTCGTAAAGTACGTTGGAAGGCGGGTTGGCCCCGGTATAACGGTATTTATGGGTGCGGCGGGCTGCCCGTTCGGCAACATGCTGCATGTCAATACGACGCTGTACGTGGGGGGCGAAGTACCCGGCATAACGCTTCTGAAGTTCAGGCAACTGCCAATCGCTGCCAGTCACGCTGCGGCGACAGTTTGGCGCACCACAATTACACGCAAACTCATCGTAAGCGGCGGTGTCGCTCATGGCGTAGTCGAAGCAAATTTCTTCACCGGGTTGAATGTCTCGCATGGCAACGAGCGCAATCTGCCCAGAAAGCCCGGCATTGGGATTACAACAGTGATTGACGTAATCCCCATCTCCAATCGGACGCGGCACCAGGAACAGGTTTTCTTCCACCTGGATGCATAAACTTCGTTCACGTTCGGGGAGGTTAATGAAGGTGTCCCATTCGTAGACGACACCCCCGAAAACGGCTAGAAGTTC
>JBBRWF010000114.1:0-10377 GCA_038249405.1 Anaerolineales bacterium | reverse complement strand
GTGCTCTCATGGTTTCTCCTGGAAAGGAGAGTCTATGAGCCAGACGATTCGTGTAGCGGGTGCCCTGGTGGGAAGTATCTACCAGCAACCGGATATGGCGGCCAAGTACGGCAGGTTGTTTAAATGTATTGAACAACGCTTTAACTTGACGGAAGTTTATGATGCCAGACTGGGCGGAATTCAGCGTTACTGGAATGCCTGCCAGACGTTTACCCCATCGATTTCACGCTGGAGAGAGCGTTACTTTAAGAATCCCGCGGCTTTTGAGATGCGTTCGAGCAGGGCGCAAAAACACTTTCGTACCATGCATGGCCGTGTGGATGTTATTTTACAGCTGGGTGCATTGTTTGACAGTGTCGCACAGGATGGCGCGCCGCCAGTGGTTCTGTATACCGATCACACTTCAGCCATGACAGCGCAGCAGCTCGATACAAACCGCAACCCATTTTCGCCAGCGGAATTGATGCGCTGGCAGGTGTATGAAAAGAAGTTTTATCAGCGCGCAGTTCATATTTGCACGCGCTCCAATGCAGTGAAACGTTCTTTGATGGATGTTTATTTTGTGCCAGTTGAGCGTATTTCTGTGATTGGCGGCGGTGTTAATTTTGGCCTGAGGCCTGCGGACGAGACGACTGTTCGCAGACTCGATTCGGCTTTTACGTTACTGTTTATCGGGTTGGATTTTCATCGAAAAGGCGGCGACCTGGTATTGCAGGCCTTTTCGATCGTTCGTAAGCTGTATCCGGGCGCTAAATTGATCATGGTGACCAGGGACGGTATTCCGGCTGGGCTGCCGCTGGATGGTGTGCGTGTTCTAGCGCCCATCTGGGACCGTCAAAAACTTGAAGCGCTCTATCGCCGCGCAGATGTATTTGTACTTCCTGCGCGGCACGAAACCTGGGGCGATGTTTTCCTTGAAGCGATGTCTTTTGAATTGCCGTGTATTGGCGTGACAGGCCAGGCAATGGAAGAAATTATTATTCACGGCAAAACCGGACTTCTGGTTGCGCCCGAACAGGCTGAGGCCCTTGCAAATGCCATTATCCAAACCCTTGAACAACCAGAAATACGCCGCCGCATGGGACAGGCTGCCCGGCGGTTGGTTGAGCAAGAATTCACCTGGGAACGCGTTGTTGAGCGATTGACTCCCATTTTAGAAGCGGCTACCTGTCAAATTCCCATATCCTCCCGTTCCTCTTTGTTAGAAAGGATGTCTGTATGAAAAACAAATTTTTCCAACTACTTATTGTTCCAATTGTTATTCTGAGTGTGTTTTCCGGTCTGGTTATCCCCGCACGTGCACAGGGTGTGGAAACCCCAACAGCGGCACCCGCCGTTGCAACTGCCAGCGGCAGCGATGTTTCCCTGGCTCAGATCAATCAAACTGAAATTCAGCTTACTGGTCCGTATGATTCAACCTCGGTCACCTTTGGGCTGCCAGCAAATTGGCGGCTGACTTCCGGCGCCAATTTAACACTGGATATGGCTGTTTCATTCAATGCTATGGCGTTGCCAGGGGCAGATGCAAGTGCTGTAGCAATTCAGGGCGGCACGTTGACGGTACGCTTCAATAGCGTGAGCATAGGTGTTTTACCTCTGGATAAGAACGGAAATGTTACGTTTTCCCTGGAGATACCGGATGAAGCTCTGGTTTCGCAGCGGCCAGATGGGCGCATGGAAGTGAGTTTTATTCTGGACAGTGGTATTTCTTGTTATGTTAACCAGCAGATGACCATATTTATTCGGACCAGCTCGGGTTTTTCTCTGCCTCACGAAGAAGTCAGTCCTGATACCAGCCTGGCGAACTTCCCGCACCCAATTTACCAGGCTTCTGTATTTCCAGAGTCGGCCCTGGTGGTGATCCCAGACAAACCCAGCGCGGCGGAACTGCAGGCTGCATTAACCGTTGCTGCCGGGCTTGGTAATTTAACCGGTGCAGGCCTGGCGATGGATTTGACATCTGCTGGCAAATTGACGGCACAACAACAAGCCGATAATCATTTGATTTTGGTCGGTAAGGCCGCTTCCCTTTCCACCCTGAAAGATCTGACCCTGCCGTTGCCCGCTGCGGGCGGCCAATTCAAGTTTGACAATGGCAGCGCCGATAATGGCGTGGTGCAGATGGTTGCCTCGCCCTGGAGCCCGGCCCGAGCCGTGATGGTGGTCTCTGGTAACAGTGATGCCGGGGTGGTCAAGGCTGCCCAGGCGGTGAGCACTGGTTTGCTGCGCTCTAATGCTTCACCCAATTTTGCGGTGGTTGAACAAGTACAACCCGACCCGGTGAAGATGTCTGTGCCGGTTGACCAAACCCTGGCAGATGTCAGCTTTGCAGATTCGGGCGTGGCGACTATACCTGGGAAGGCACTTAAGACTCTGCGGTTTGCGGGTGACGGCAGCGCTTCTTACCGGTTCTATATGCCGTCCGGACAAACTGTTTCTCCCAGTGCTTATTTTGACCTGGTCTACGGTCATTCTGCTTTGCTTAATTACAGCCGCTCTGGTCTGGTGGTGTTAATCAATGGTCAGCCGATTGGCAGCGTGCGCATGAGTGATGCAACTGCCGCCAATGCAAACAACCATGTCCAATTTAATATCCCTGCCTCGGTGATATTGCCAGGCTATAACCGGATTGAGGTGAGAGCCAACTTGATCCCAAATGACGCCTGTACCAACCCGCAACTGGACGGCCTGTGGGTCACAATCTGGCCTGATTCAAACCTGCATATGCCGGTTACTCCTGCGCAAGTCAGTACACTTTCAAACGTAGACCTATCCGCTTACCCGGCTCCGTTCAGCTTCCAACCTACACTGGGAACGACTGCTTTTGTGCTGCCGCATGACGATCTTGAAGCCTGGCGTTCGGCGCTGAAGGTGGCGACGTTCCTGGGAAACCGCACAAAAGGCGCTTTGTTTACCCTGGCTGCCTTCTATGGCGATGAAATGCAAGATGCTGACCGCGCGAAATACAGCATGATTGTGATGGGACGCGCCAGCCAGCTGCCAGTTGTGGCCGACATGAATCCCAATCTGCCAGCTCCTTTTGATAAAGCCAGTGATGTGGCGATTGAAAGCAACATGCAGGTGACCTTTAATATTCCTGCAACCACCCCGGCGGGTTACGTGGAATTGTTTACCTCACCCTGGAATCCCGATAACCTGATACTTGCGGCTCTGGGAAATTCTCCACAAGGAGCCGCCTGGGCTGCGTCTGCACTGGTGGATGCGCCGCTGCGCTCACGCCTGGCGGGTAATTTCGCGGTCATCAATGGCACACAGGTATTAACCACAGATACACGCTTATCGCCTTATGCCCAGGTTCAGGATACGATTGCTGCGGTGGATGCTCCCGCCAGCGCCTCGAAAATTGACCTGACCCCACCCCCAGCCAACCAGCCAGCCTGGATCCTTCCAGCAATTTACGCGGCTTCGGCATTGATCTTGATCGTGCTGCTGGCTGCCATGATTGGCGCCTGGATGCGGAGCCGTAAGAACGCCTGATACGGCTGTTGGTTAATTCAATTCGCTATGCAATAAAAGAAGTGTCCCGGTTGTAAATGGCCGGGACACTTCTTTTATTTGCCAGTTTCTATCTGTACTTCGTGTGTTTGCGGGTTGACCAGCACAAACCCATTGCTGAAATCACGCCGCCAGGCATCTCCAGAACGGTAACGGCTGCCCAGCGGCTGCCCCAATTGTAGTTTGTAATTGTCATATAACCAGGCCTGGTTGTAGGCCTGGCTGTTGCCAAACCGGAAGGCTGCGCGGCCCTGGTTGACCAGCAGGTAAGAGGCGTAGGCAAACTTTTGTAGTTGAAGGTCATCTTTCTTTCCCTGCGAGACCAGGACAATGAATTTCCCCATGGCCTGGGTCTGCTCGGCGAGCGCCAGATGCTTTTCCCATGTTGCGGCGAGACGATAGCCGTCCGGCCAGTCAATGGCCCAGCCTTCGTGCATGGCTCCGTCCAAATGGGTCAAGTAGTTTGTCCATTGTGTGTCATCCCGGCGCGCGACCAGGTTGGCAAATAAAAAGCGCCCGTTAGGGTGAAAGTATTCCGAATATAAGTATTGCAAAAAGCCTTGAACTGCTGCCTGGTAGCTGCTTTCATCGGGGTAGGCAGCCGGGATTTGTTTATCATCTTCGCGCCGTGCGCTGGTTACTTCCACGTTATCCAGAAAAACCCCGGTCCATTTTGAGTCTGAATCCTGGGTCTGGCGGAGACGTTGGAGGAAAAAGGCCCGCCAACCCGGATTGCCGGGGTCCATCATGACGAAATTTTCGCCGCCATAAGGATCAACGATGCGCTCGCCATTCTGGTTGAGCAAGAACCAGTCCGGGTGTTCCGCGCTGATTTTACAAAAATCACCGGGCAGAAAGGCGGCATTGTTTTGCCAGGGTTTCCGGCTGCAATCACCGGGGTCCATGATAGCTTCAAAGCGAATATATTGCAGGATGGGTCCTTTTGCGCCGCGGGCCAGCAGCCCATCGCGCTCCGGCTCGTCCCCTTTGGACATGATGAAAAAATTATATTCATTGGTGATCAGCGCCAGGTTGCCATCGGCGGGAGGTTTGTAGAACCAGGCTTTTTTGTTGATTACCGGGATGGTTGGTGTGGGCGGCAGGGTAGGTGTTGGCGTGACGGATGTGGATGGTGCGGGTGTTTGCTGATCTGTTGAAGGGCCGGGCTTTGTTATGCAGGCGGCCAGTAGCAGGCATGAAAAAAAGAAAATAGTAATTGCGAAGAGCAAATTCCCTGGTGAGGTTGTGTGTGTAAGTTTCATTTAAGGCTGGTTTACAAACGGGTTGGAAATCTTTTCTTCAATGACTGTGGTTACGGGGCCGTGACCGGATAACAGGCGGGTTTCATTGGGCAGTGTGTAGATTTGCTGGCGAATGCTATTTTCCAGTGCATCCCAACTGCCGCCGGGCAGATCGGTGCGGCCTACCGAACCGGCAAAGATTAAGTCACCGCAGAAGCAGACTTGAGCTTGTGCGCAATAGAGAACCACGTGGCCGGGTGTGTGGCCAGGTGTGTGGCGAACTTCAAAGATGTTTTTTCCCAGATACAGGGTTTGACCCTGGGTAAAGTCGATAGTGGGTTCAGGGCCCGGGTCGATCATAAACCCAAACAGGGAGCCGCCTCCGGCCGCTTTCCACAGGTCGTGATCGGCGGGGTGCAGCGCCACCAGCGGCAGCGGGTTCAAGGCATCCGCAATGGCTGCAGCGCCGCCGATGTGATCAAAGTGGGCGTGTGTGTACCATAAGTGGGCGATGCGCCAGCCGCGCTTGCGCGCTGCGGCCAGGATGATCTCTCCATCCCAGGATGGATCGATCACCGCGGCATCACCGCTGCCGGAATCGGCAACCAGATAGGCATTTGTTTGAACGGGGCCAAGCGTGAATGTGACAATTTCAAGGGGCATGGTGTTCACTCATGTACTTCGAGAATGGGGACTGCCTGTTCCACCCCGGTTATGGGCGGGCGCGGTGTAAAGATCAGGCTGAGAAAAATGACTGCCAGGATGGTAACAAAGGAGATTGGGTAAATGGACGCGGTATTACGCTCGTAAAGGTACCCGGCGATGATGGGAGCCAGGATACCGGTTAATCCCAACAGGGATTCAGAGAATCCGTATGCCAGTCCCATCTGGGATTCATGCACCAGGGGCCGGATCTGCGCCATAAATAAAGACCGTACAGCGCGAAACCCGCCCAACGCAAAGTAGGCCATCGCAAACCATCCGTAGCCGTTGGATTGCCAGAGCAGCAGACTGAACACACCAGCGCCTGCCTGACCGAGGATAAAGCCAAGGCGCGCGTCCAAAAAACCGAGCACAAAGGTAAGCGCGGTATTGCCTGCGCCGCCGATGGTGCCCAGCAGGCCGATCTGAGAAAGGGATAAACCGCGAACATCTTGCAGGAATTTGGAAGTCAACGGCTGGGGCAGATAGGCGGCAAGCACAACCAGGAAACCAAGCCCGAGAAAACCGATATACCGCGAGTTGGTTAGCAAGCTGGGCGGCGGGGAGGCAGGGTCATGGTGGTCGCGCGGCTGCGGGGCAATCTTCAATAAAAAGAAAGTGGAGATGACGAATAAAATCCCGGCGACAAAATAGATGCTGCGCAGCCCGTAATGGTCACCAATCCAGCCGCCGGTAAATGGGCCGAGTATCATACCCAGGTTGAAGGTGGCAGAGATGAACGTGATCGCTCGTCCTACCGACCAGCTGCCGCGAGCAGAGGTAACGTAACTATTAAGAGGAGATGAAACAAAGGCGGTAAAGCCGTACAGGATAAGTCCAATTACGAAAATGGTCAGACCAGGCGCGAGCGCCATGATCCAGGTGGCGACGATACCGCAAAACCAGGCGATGATGAGCAGGGGGCGGCGCCCGAAGCGGTCTGCAAGGTAACCGGCTGGGATGTGAGCCATCATCATGGCGAAGCCAGCGGCGCCTAAAATATAGCCAATGGTCAGCGGGTTCGCGCCCAGTTGGGAGAGGTAAATGGGTTGAAAAATAAAAAACATGCCTTCGCCAATGCCCCATGTGAAGAGGGCGGCAGCCAGCCATAATAAAGACGGGTTCAAAGGGTTTGCGCTCCCATCTGAGCGGTTGAAGTGGTTGCAGAAATGCGCTGCACAAACTTCGCGGCGGTTTCAAAGACGGTCTGGCGCTGGGCATCGCGGGTCATAACGTGGCCTGAGCCTTCAATCCATACCATTTGTTTGTCGGCGATGGCCAGATTTTCGTATATGAGAGGCATGCTGTTTTTGACCACGTAGTCGTCGTCTTTTGAGTGGATCAGCAAAACAGGCACATTGATTTGAGGCAAAGCGGCCTGCATAATTTTGACAAGCTTGTTTAATTCGCCGATGGCGTGCAGCGGGTTTTGAGGGTAGGAAATGTGTCCTTTGAAGGCTTCCTTGTCAAACCAACCAGCATCGGGTTCTCCGGCGCCTTTTGGAATGAAAGGCACGGCTTTGCTGAGCCATTCGATATGCCTGAGACGCGGGTCATCGGGTAGTTTGTAAGGGGTGGACATGGCAACCACACCGTTGACAGGCAGGTAGGAGGCAGCCGTTAATGCGAGTATGCCACCCATGGAGACTCCCATCACAGTGATGGATTGGGCCGCGCCGGAGAGCAGGGAGAATCCATCTTCCACCGAAGCCAGCCAATCGGTGTAGCTGGAGCGGATCAAGTCTTCAGGACGGGTGGCGTGCCCGGACAGGCGCACGCCCAGCACGCTGTATCCGTGTTCGCGGTGCAGGTATTCGCCCATCCAGCGCATTTCTTTTGGAGAGCTGGTGAAACCGTGGATTAACAGGATGCCTGTGGACGAGCCTGGGAAGAAAAAAGGTTCGGCAGTAGGGATGAGCTTGTTCATGAGGTTTTCTTCGGTCCGGTGGTTATTTGAGCAATTCCAGCGCGGAATATTTCCCTGTCATAACAGGCGCTGTTGGCCAGAGCAGTTGATAAATGCGCAGCAGGTCGCTGCTGGCCCGGGAGATAAAACCATCCATCTCAACCTGGGAGAGGTAAATATAAGGCCTGTTGTAACTGGCCTTAACTTCATCGTCAATTTTCTGGTAAAAGGTTTTGATGTATTGTAACTGATGCTCAATGGCTGCACGGGGAATGAAATCGAGATCGAAATCAACTGGCTGTGCATCCAGAAAAACCTTCCAAAACAAAGATTCAGGATGATCGCGGACATGGATAAAATCCAGCCCGTACCAATCTTCTTTCACGGTCCAGATGAACCTGGGGTCAGCAGCGAACTGCTCGGAATAGCGCTGCATGGTCGGCGTTCCAACCAGTTTGCTCCACAGGTTATCGGTGATCAGATGAAAGAAATAACCCAGCCTGAAAGAAAAACGGCCCACGTCGCCGGGATCGATATTTGCAAGGTATCCACGGTAAAAGTCCAGGTCAAGGTTGTCACGCTGCCCGTTCTGAGGGTTCTGAAAATGTGTGACAGCTGGCGGGGGAGAAAACTTTTCCCATTTTTCATCTGGTATGCCTGAATCAGGAGCAATATTGCCGATGGCGAATTGTGCTTTATCCAGGGTTGGAATGTTGTCGAGCAGGTTTTCGGCAAGACGAAGGTGCGCGATCCAGGTTGCCATGTTGCCTCGCTTTCTGCCGAAATTATACCTTGCGATGCGGTATACGGGATGGGTTGAACGGTGGATGAAAAACGTTCCGCGATTATTCTTGCGGGAACGTTTTTGCAGGCAGTGATTGAACTTTATTTGACTTCGGTCCAGAGGGTGTCGAAGATGACGGCGTTTTGGGATGTGAGGGTTTTGGAGGTCAGTTCAATTTTGGGGGAGGGCTGGGGGCAGTCGGATGCGGAGGTGGTGGTCGGGGCCAGGGCTGGCGCAGTGGACTGCGCTGTGAGTGATGCGCAGGCGGAAAGCAGCAGGGCGGGAAGGATGATCAGGCTGAGCAGTGAAAAGATGCGGGTAATTTTCATTTCGTCTTCGGGGGAGTGGGTCTGATTCTGCGCAAGGGAGTCTCTTCCATCCAGCCCGGGGCTTGATCGCCAGACCAGGTTTGCAGGATTTTTCCATATACGGACGGGCGGCGCTGGTGGATGAGTGGGAAATGCCAGCGCCAATCGGTAATGGCAGCGGGGTCGAGATCCGCAATGAGTACTTCAGTTGTGCTGCGCCCTGCGCTGGCAAGGATGCTGCCATTTGGCGCGCAGATAAAGCTGCTGCCGTAAAAGGTGACGCCGTTTTCGCAGCCGATACGGTTGACGGCAGCAATGAAAATCCCGTTGGCGATGGCGTGACTACGCATGATGGTTTCCCAGGCATTCTGGGTATCCATAGAGTGATCTTCCGGCTCATCACCGATGGCGGTGGGATAGACGATTAAATCCGCGCCGGCCAGGCTGTAGATGCGCGCCAGTTCGGGGTACCACTGGTCGTAGCAGGTGGGGGTGGCGAGAGTGAAGCATTCGAGGGGGGTGACAGGGAACTGGTCGCTGCCGGCGAAGTAGTCGGTTTCGTGGTAACCGTTGCCGGAAGGGATATGGATCTTGCGTGTGACACCGATCAATTCTCCCGCCGGGGAATGCACGGTGGCAGTATCGTACAGGTTGCCATCGGGAGCCTGTTCGTAGATGCTGCCAACCAGGTGAACCTGGTGCTGGCGGGCCAGCTCTGCAAAGAACTGTTCGGATGGCCCACCGGGGATCGGCTCGGAATAGTCGAAGCCGTCCGGCTGGCGCGCGCCGGGGAAGTAGGGGATGAGCGAAAATTCGGGCAAACAAACCAGCCCGGCGCCCTGGCTGGCAGCCTGGGCGATCAGGGTGCGGTACTGATCTTTCATTGAGTCCATATCGCCGGAAAGGGCGAGCTGGATGAGGGCAATGCGGAGAGGATTTTTCATAGAGTTCTTTTTGGTAAAGGTGCTATTTGGATTGTGCGCTGGGTTGCTGCTGGGTAATGCAGTGCACCATGCCGCCGCCGAGAAGGATCTCGCGCCCGCTTTTGACGCCAACGATCTTACGCTCGGGCATGAGGGTTTGCAGGGTCTGCAGGGCGACTTGATCGGCGGGGTCGTTGTAGAGCGGGACGACACAGCCGCCATTGGCCAGGTAAAAGTTGATGTAGGAGCCGCCCATGAAGCTGCCGGGGATACGCGGCAGGGTGCCTTCAACCGAATCAATGCCCTCGGTCTCCTGTTCAGTGACATAAATGGGGGCAGGGTCAAGCAGTTTGTGGATCTTCAAATTGCGCCCGCGGGCGTCGGTGACGTGCTGGAGGGTTTCGTAGGCTTCGTGGATGATCTCGTATTCGGGGTCATCCTTGTCCTCGGTCCAGCTGACGACGACTTCGCCGGGGCGGATGAAGGCGCAAATGCCATCCACGTGACCGTCGGTTTCGTCATGCAGGGAGCCGCGAGGGATCCAGATGACCTTTTCAAGCCCAAGATAATCCCGCAGATTGGCTTCGATCTCGGATTGGGAGAGGTGCGGGTTGCGGTTGGAATTGAGGACACACTGGGCGGTGGTGATGAGCGTGCCATCGCCATCGACTGTGATAGCGCCGCCTTCGAGCACCATGGGGCCCTTGTAGCGGTCGATCCATTCTATCTCGGCGATCTTGCGGGCAACGAGGGCGTCTTGATCCCAGGGGAAGTAGATGCCTTCCTTGAGACCACCCCAGGCGTTGAAATCCCAATCCACTGCGCGGACTTCTTTGCCGTTGTTGACGAAAATGGGGCCGCTGTCGCGCAGCCAAGAGTCGTTGTAGGACATTTCAATGACGCGGATATGGGCGGGCAGGCGGTTGCGAGCGTTGCTGAACTGACTGGAGGAGACGCCGACCGTCAGTTTTTCAAACTGGCTGATGGCGGTGGCCGT
>JBBRWF010000113.1:0-10384 GCA_038249405.1 Anaerolineales bacterium | reverse complement strand
TTCAACCGCTGTGGTTTCAGGCTGGTTGGCAGAAAAACCTGGCGCAGACAGCCCGTCTAGCTCACTTAAACAAGACAATGCTTGCTGATTCGCCGGGTTTATCTTTAATACATTTTGATAACAATGCCGGCGTTTTTCCGGGTCGCTTAGGTAATCCCCCAGCAGAAGCCAGGCCTCTTCGTTATTGGGATCTGCCTGTACAGCGGATGCCAGATAGTTGGCTGCTTGCACTAAATCTCCGTTATTTGCAGGTTGGGCGGCTATTTGCTCATCGGGTTCATTCATAATAATCTCGCTTAGAAAGGAAGTTGATTAAAGTGTATTTAGTTTAAGACACTCTGGGGGATTGTCAAGTGTAATTGTGAAGTTGAGTACTTGCGAAGATTGAATCATAGCCATACCAAACAAGGAATTTATCAAGAGCTGGCGTCAACCAAAATCTTGTTTGGTGCCTGTTATTTTTTGAAATTTCCCGCCTGATGCGTAGTTTGATAAGCAACCAAATTGTCACATCAGAGGTTTTAAAATCTCTGGAAAAGTACTTTCTTCGCTTAGCTTTTGAACTGCGGCACGGTTGTTTTGATTGAGTCTTGCATATACTTCCGGTAAGTGTATCTGTAAATAATTCTCTATTAATTCCCGCATTCCTTTTAAGAGGACCCAGGCTTTGGTGTTTACAACTACATCCGCTGCACTCTCTTTTTGCAGGAATAAAAGCGCACTGAATAAAAGGCCGGTTTGTTCTGAGCTATTCGTTTTGTTTTGTGAGAGCTGTAGTATTTCTTTATCCAGTGTGGAAGCACGGTTATTTGTTTCTATAAGATCATTGCAGAGCCTGGCAATTAATAATTCTGACCAGGCCGGGTTGGCATAGATCACTTTTAAGTCTAAAAAAAGAAATTTGTAAACGATAGCCTGCGGCGATATGACCCTGACTGTTGCGGTTCTTTTTCCTCTAGCGATCAGTGCCATTTCGCCAAAGAAATTTACAGCTTCGATAGAAGAAATTTTCGTTGTTTTGTTTCCCAAGGTTTTCTCAATCGCGACGGTTCCTTCCCGCAGCAAATAAACTGCATTGTCATCCTGTCCTTCCTGGATAATTGTTGCGTCGAAGGGATAAAAATATAAATGTTTTGTGAATCTTTCCTGCTCGTCTCTGGGTATTTTTGTTGAATACGGGTCTGGCATGGAAATGTCCTTAATTAGGCGACCTGGTTGGGCTTCAATTTTATTATAGCAATAATGACGATGATGTAAATAGCCTTATTGGGGTACCCGGCTTGCATACCGGGTTTATTTTCCTAAAAAAAATATCCTGCAAACTGCAACTTTATCAGATTGACCAATCCGTGAGATTCAGGTCCTTGTAACGCAGTGAAATCCAACCCTGGTTGGTATGACCCCAGATGCCACCTTTACCGATTTCTATATCGTGTACCTTAATGGTCTGCCCATGGTATAAAACGCTAAACCTGGGAGAATACATATCCGGCTTTGTGCGCACATTCATTCCTTGATGTGATTTGACCTGTACCATCCGGGGCAGGCAAATGCTGACCGGTTCCAGCCACTGCATTTGAACCCAGATATCGCCATCGCTGACCAGTGGTACAAGGGGCGAGTTATCCAGTGTTGACCATGATCCTTTGCCATCACTGCCGTAAACACGTTGAAAAAGGTGGGGAGTGTCGATATAGTTGACTGAAGCTGGCGGGGTTCGTGTTGATGAAATTGTCTCCACCAGACCCCAAAGGGCTCCATCAATACCGGTTGTGGTTTTCAATACCCGCAAAATATTGCGGCCGGGGTAGATGAGTGTGTTTAGTTCCAATAGTCCTTTGCTGTTCAGCCCTTTGGAGATGCTGCCATCCTTGGTGATGATTTTGGCGTAAGCTTTGGTGTTGTTGATCCCGCGCAGATAGTTTTTCCAGGCATTGTTGAGCAGCAAAGAAGTTCTATTTTCGCTCATCTTTGTAATATTCGAAAGGGTAGTCGTCAGAAGGCTACCAGCCGCCCGCATACGATAAGTAGCCAGGCTGAAAATGAACAGGCCGGGGGTGTTGGGAATTTGTCCTGGATCTTCTGTAGTAGGTTCTTCGTCTATCAGCGGGGAGCGGAAATAAGCCGAGAGTTCTGCAGGGGTGCCGTAGAAGATGTTCACATCCATGTCGCGGGGGTTTCCCGGCAGGATCAGGTAATCTCCGCTAAATTGCCACATCCTGATTTTACCCGGGGCGGCTTTGTGATTCTCGGGAACTGTCAGTTTATCAAGGCGCAGCTTCAGGTCTTCCCAGGTTTTTACTCCGGAAAAGTGCGCGGCCGGGTCCGGGTACTGCGCCCACCAGTAATCTGTTTTTGGCCATTTACTGAGGTTTGGCAAAAACCACTGGGCGGTATAAATTATCGTTCTCCACTTTACGGATTTGCACAGCTCGATAAATTTTGTTACCTCACCGGCGTAATCAGCGGCGGAATAACCTGGTCTTCTTACTTCAATATCAACTGCCACAGATTTGTGGCTGGCCGGCATGTGCGCGACAAGCCACTCGAAATTGGCCAGACCGCTGGCCCAGGGGTTGTATACAAAGTAAGGAAAACGAACCAGGTTGGCGGCCTCATGCCACTGCCTGGTAAACCCGCTATCAAGATGATGGCCTCCGTTCATGTCGTTGATCCGGATGCCAATGCCATACACCCCATTGGCTTTCAGCACAACTTCGTCAATCTCGCGCTGGCCTTCCCAGACATCCACAACTAAACAAGTATTGGGTTTCAATTGTTTTCCTTTGTGGTTACGTACACGAATTATTTAAAGCTGAGCGGCAACGCTGTGAATTCTCTTTTTGTTCAGCGGCTTTGGTGGCAGCGAGATAATCAATTTTACCAAGACAATGCGATCTACGCGCCAGATAATTGCAAAAACATTACAGTAATATCGTTAAGCCATTTCTACGGGCTGAGTAAGTTTTCCCACTTCTAAATTTTGTCATTTGCTGACAATCTGTACTCTTAAGCACATCCTTATCCATTCGGGCAAGCCCCCGGTGTAAAAATGTAAATGATTATTTCTCATTACAAAGCTGTTAGGTAGGATGAACGATATTTGTGCTATCCTTAGATGGGTCATGTAACTACAAACAACCTGAAAAGGAGGTTATTATGTGGCTGTTCCTTCTGTTTTGCGCTATAGGATATTTACTTGTGCAATTTTTTCCGCTAATAACAGAGAGTGTTAAGCAAGACTCTGATTACTGGAAAAATCGAAAAAGCATCAAGTAAAACACAAGTAACCCTGGCGTTTCTTGATTGAGTGGCACATCCGGTTTTCTGGGTGTGCCATTTATATTTAGCCCCGTTCTGACACTGCAGCCAATTGCGAACAGGTCTTTTTAAGGTGGTGTATTTGTTATAACGCTGGCATCAATCATCCAAGGCGGTCCGACTATGCTTTTAATCAACGACAGACGCTGGTAGTAAATTGAATTTGTGCCATTTGTCATGTTGTAGCGAACTTGCAGCAGCACCTGGGCGTTGTCAGTGGTGGATGACTCCAGGGTTATATTCAAAATTTCAACACTTAAAACATTATTCCAGTAAGGGACATAATCGATTGTATACGAGAAGGTGTGATCCAGACCCTGGCTTTTCGTAGCGATGAAGTTTGCAGATAGCCAGGACCAGGCGGTCTCGTAAATGCGGTTATTGATCAAGTTGTAGTATGCCCGCAGAAATTGAACCGGGTCGCTGAGTGCTCCAATGGTAGGAGTTGGGCTGCCTGATAATGTACTGGTCGGTACAAGGCTAGGGGCGGTGGTTGGATTTACAACAGTGGTTGCTGCCGGATTGGTTGCTTTTGTAGTGGCCGATGGCCTGGTAGTGGCGGAAGGTTTTTTTGTATTGGTCGGAACCGGTGTGATGGTGGGGGTGAAGCTGGGTGTCAGGGTGCTGGTAGGGATCAGTGATGGAGTAAGGGTTATTGTCGCGGTTGGCGTTAAGGTTTCAGACGGTACCAAGGTGAGAGTGGTAGTGGGCGTCCTGGTGTTCCTGGGCGTCCTGGTTATGGTGAGGGTCACTGTGTTTGTTGTTGTGCTGGTCGCTCTCCAGAACAACGGTGTGGTGATGATGCCCTGGGTGCCAAGGTAGTACGTTACCTGAGAGTAAGCCAACATTAACAGAATGCCGACGAATACCAGTATCAGGAAAGCGGCCGGCACGAGGCGGGCGATCATGGTGAGTGTTGTTTCACCGGACAGGTTGTAACCACAATAACCGCAAACAGCGTCATCGGGTGAAACCGCACTTTTACAATTGGGACAAATGCTTTGCTGCATAAACCAACCTGTTGCTATATGTTTTGATCTAAGCGATATGAGGTCGCATCAACCCGTGACGCGGATTAATAAAACCGGCACCCTGGAATTATAAACCACTCGTTCCGCGATGCTTCCGAGCAACCAACGTGCCGGACCTGTGCGCCCATGCGTGGACATGGCGATGATATCAATATGCAGCTCTTCTGCCACTTCCAGGATCGTTTCGGCGACATCACCAATCCGCAGAAGGGTGGATGTTTTGAAACCGGCGGCTTTAAGTTCACTTTCGATTTTTGTCATATATGTTTTACTGTGTTCCTCTTGTTCTTCCATTGCGCGGTCAGCAAGACCGGGATCTGAGAAAACAAAATCCAGCGCAGGGTTGGCGCTGATGGTTAACAAGATCAACTCTGCGCCTTCAGAGTAAGCCAGAGCGCTTGCGTGCGGCAAAACACCTTCGGCCACGTTGGAGCCGTCCAGGGGAACAAGGATTTTTCTGTACATGATCTTATCTCCTCGTATTCTTTATTGACCAAAACGCAATCTTCTAATCAGGCGGCCGGGCAGCCTGGACTGTTTCATCAAATTTTGGGTGATCGTAAAATCATACTGCACGCGCCTGTGGGTCAAGGTCAGCGTTTCGAGATCGATCAGGGCATAGGCTGCTCGCGGGTCTTCATCGCGCGGTTATCCAACGCTGCCCGGGTTTATCAGCATCCGGTCGAGGGTCAGCTGAACCGGTGAATTAACGCGCAGTTCTTCTTCCAGAACCTTTATGCCGTCCCAGTGTTTGCGAAAAATGATCGGGATATGGATGTGCCCGTTTAAACAAACGCGTGTAGTGAAAAATCCAGGTTGCTTCTCGCCACACCAGGGTCCACGATGTATTCCCATAACGGATCACGCGGGCTGGCATGTACTATTGAAATTTCGTTCCTGATATTAAGCATTGTGTCTGGTAATGCTTCCAGCCAGTCGCGGTTGGAACTGGTGAGATTGTGGCGGGTCCAGAAAATCATCTCGCGCGCATCTTGAGTGAAATCCCAAAGACCTGCTTTGCCTGTCACCCCCAGATCGTGGTTCCCGGCCACACAGGTGAGATCGAACTCACGCAAGCGATTAATGCATTCGTTTGGTTCTGGCCCGTAGCCGACCACATCGCCCAGGCACCAGACTTGTCGGAAATCGCCAGCGTCTTTGATCACAGCATTCAGTGCGGCAAGATTGGAGTGAATATCTGAAATTAAAAGAATGCGCATGGTAATTGCTTTAAATTATTATACTCATATCGGAGATAAATGAGGTTCGTTTCTGTAGAAAAACCGTAGCCAACTTAAATCAAATGTGAGTAAATCTTTTCTGGCAAGATCATTCGTAGTTTTTCGAGATTTTTTATTAAATACGCCGATGGCGTGCAGGCTAAAAGATGAGGTTATGCTAAGACCTGGAGAATCAAAATTAAAAATGCCCGCACTTTGTATAAGTTATCGCATTCGGAATATAATCACATTGATGGCTTTGAAATTATTTGCACGTCTTTCGCAAGCATTTAGAATCCATAATACCGCCGGGACACCGGCTGGTTCTTTGGATTCATCAGAATCTGAGCCGAGTAGCTCAATTGGGGTTGGCGCGCTGCTTGACGGACGTTTTCGCCTGGAGGCTGAAATTGGCAGAGGTGGAATGGGTATTGTTTATCGTGCTCATGACATCCCAAACAAGCGGGACGTTGCCGTCAAGATTATCAACTTTAATGAGGCGAATGTCCTGACACGCGAACAATTTGAGTTTGAGAAGCAGATTACTGCCGGGCTGAAGTACCCTAACATTGTCAGTGTATATGAAACAGGTACTTTCGACACCGGCAAAGGTGAGCCGTTAACTCTTATCGTGATGGAATTGGTGCCGGGCGTGGGTTTGGACAAAATGCTTAATTACTCCTATGCGCGTATCATTGATTTCGGACAACAGATCTGTGGCGCGCTGCACAATGCGCATAGCCACGGAGTAGTTCACCGCGATCTTAAGCCAGGGAACGTACTGGTTAAAAAAAATGGTTTTCAATACACAGCAAAACTGGCGGATTTTAGTCTGGCCCGCCCATGATGCATACAAAACCTGTCTTACGAAAGCAGCCTGGCGGGGTCGCTTTTTTATCTTTCGCCTGAAGTGATCGCAGGACAGCCAGCTGACATCAGTTCTGACCTATATGCGCTGGGCGTGATGCTTTATGAAATGGTGACTGGCCGTGTCCCATTCTCCAATATTGATGAACAAACCATTCTTTCACAACATCTGGAAGAAGCGGCGGCACAACCAAGTCATTCCCGGGGTGATGTGGTGCTTGCTTCCCAAAATGGTGTTGTGATTGGTAATTTGCCTCCGCTTCTCGATGGTGTTAGTCCTGGCGAAGATGAGATTGCACATGGAAAGATGTTGGTTGCATCCAGCCAGGTTGTCACTTTGTTGGGTGAAGGCGAATGGCTTGCTCTGGCAATTGGCGCACACTTAACCGATCAATTCCTGGGTGGTGGAGCTGAAAGATCCGCACGATCCAACCAGAGTGCTGCAAACCATTTCTGCTGTGCTGGACATTCAACTGGATCCAGATCGACCCCTGACTGTTACGCTGATTGAATATTTGCGTGAAAAAAACCTGCTGCTGATCCTTGGCCACTGTGATCATTTGCTTTCGGCTTGCGCGCAGTTTGCCGAGACCGTTACCAGTATGTGTCCGGATGTGCGTATCCTCGTCATCAGCCAGCAGCTGCTGAATATTCCGATTGAGCAATGTTACCCCCCATCCCGATAACCCATCAGGAGCACGAACGGGTTCCAGGGGATCGTTGCTGAGACAATCAATTTGACTTTTTCAAGAAAGGCGGTTTAAAATGCCAATAATATTCAATATCAAACAATTGGGATTTGCCTGGGAAACAAACGATCCATTTTTATTCTGTGTTCACCACCTTGATATTTTTCCAAAGGGTATTCATTGCTCGTTGAAATGGATCGATGTTTGGGATAAGATAGACCGTGTTGATGCAAATAAGATCTGAAAAGGGTGACTTTAATGGCTGATTTTGAAAAAAAGGTTGCAATTGTGACTGGCGGCGGTTCGGGGATTGGGCGAAGCGTGGCTGAATTGTACGCGCGTGGTGGCGCTAAAATTGTGGTGGCGGATATTAACGAGGAGAACGGTTCTGAAACTGTGGCAAATATCCGTAACACAGGCGCGGAGGCGCTGTTTTTTCAGGCAAATGTTTCCATGCCGGGTGAATGCGAAGAATTGGTGGATTTTACGCTGGAGAAATTTGGACGGCTGGACATTGCCTGCAATAATGCCGGGATCAATGGCGAATCGAGTCTGACCGGAGATTACAGCCTGGATGATTGGGATCGTGTGATACGGACCAATCTTTCGAGTGTTTTTTACTGCATGCGTTATGAGATCCCCGCCATGCTCAAGAACAATAGTGGGGTGATTGTGAACATGGCCTCGGTGCTTGGTCAGGTAGGCTTTGCCACCTCGCCTGCGTATGTAGCTGCCAAACATGGGGTTATTGGCTTGACGCGCACTGCGGCGCTAGAATACGCGCAACTGGGCATCCGCGTGAATGTGGTTGGACCAGCATTCATTAAAACCCCTATGATCAGTGCTGGCGGAGAAGATGAAATCCCATATATTCACAAAATGCTGGCGAGCCTGAGTCCAATGGGGCGGCTCGGCAAGCCGCAGGAAGTGGCTGAATTGGTAGCCTGGCTTAGCTCTGACAAGGCATCGTTCGTCACCGGATCGTTTTATACAGTAGACGGAGGCTACCTGGCGCGTTAGGCAGTGGCCGGTTTTTGGCCGCGGAACATGCCGTAGGCGGCTTGCCATAATACCCGGCATGCAGTTGGTTTCCCCAATAGGACTTAATCTTGGGGTCATTCGTCCAAAGATCATAGACATTGGATACTGAAGTCGGTCCAGCATATGGTCGGCAGGGTTTGCTCAACCGCAAAGCAATTATTACAACGGCAAACAGCAAGAATACGCCGAGGAATATTAAAATATTTTCCACCATTTTTTAGCTAACTTCGATTGTGATAAATAGGTGACTTGAAGAAGATTATTTTTTCGAAGAGTAATCATGCACCAAGGCCCACCTGGTCCACATGGCGGGCTTGTTGACATAGATCTGCTTGCGGATCCAGAAGGCGATCTTGTAGTAGACGAAGCCATTGCCCCAATGCAGCACCTTGTAGGGAAGGTTAATCAAAAGCTTCTCACGCAGCGTTTGCGGACCAAAGATACCGGAAAAATTATCACGCATGGATTGAAGCGGGCGGGGGGCGGTTTCAAACTGAAAAACCCCATCGGCTTCCCATTTCTCCGGGTCAAGGTGGATACGCCAGGCATTTGCCCAGGGCTGAGTCTTCAAGGCTGGATGATCCGGGTAACATTCGGATACGGCTTGCCAGAACAGGACCAGGGCAAACTCTTCCAGCCGGTCGAGGTTTTTACGGGCATTTTCCATGGCCTGCTCCGGGCTGCGGCGTGAAGCCAGGTCAAGTCCGAGCAGCATCATCAAGCGCATACGGGTCATATCCCCAAGTACATGCAGCGGGCGCGGCGGTGCTTTATCTGACCAGTCAGCCAGCAATTTCTCAACCCGCGTATTTAGCTGCCTGAAGCGCTCGCCGGGGGTAAATATCTGGGCGTGTCCAAAAATCCGGTACATTCCCTGGTAAAAGCCCAGTGGCTGCCTTTTGTGGAACCTTTGCATTTTAGAGTGAACAAATGGAAAAGTGTAGGCCTGTTTTTTTACCTGGTTCAGTGTGCTGGCAACCATTGTGTTTGGCAATTTATTCGATAAGATTCTCAGGCGTGATACAGTTGAAAGACGTGCGGTGCGCCTGCGGCAAGCATTGGAAAACCCAGGCGGTACTTTTGTAAAACTTGGACAGCAAATAGCGATGCGTATTGACCTGGTACCCTGGGCATATTGTGTTGAGCTGTCTAAAATGCTCGACCGTATGGTTCCCTTTCCAACTGAACTGGCCTTGCGGGCTATTGAGAGGGCCATCGAACGTCCCTGGCAGGAAGTGTTTGATGTATTTGACCCGAAACCGATTGGTTCAGCTTCGATCGCATGCGTTTTCCAGGCTACGTTCAAGGATGGCCCCAAAGTAGTGGTTAAAGTGCGGCGTCCAGGTATAGCTGAATTGTTCAGAGCCGATCTGCAGGTGCTGGATTGGATTACTGATTTTGTGGAATTCCTGACACTGATCCGGCCCGGTTTCACCCGCAACCTGCCATTGAGCTGCGCCAAATATTGATGGAGGTGCTGGATTTCCGGCGCGAAGGCCGCTTCCAGGATATTTTCAGGCGAAATGTTGGCAAATCTGGCAAGGATTTTTTCACAGCTCCAAAGGTTCATTTTGATCTTTCAGGCGATGAAGTGCTGGTGCAGGAATTTGTTTCGGGTCTATGGTTATGGGAAGTGATTGCGATCGTGGAGCAAAACACTTCTCAAGGGAAAACACTGCTGAGACAGTTGAACATTGACCCGGCCATTGTTGCCCGACGCATTCTTTGGGCGGAGTTTTGGAGCGCGGATGAGAACGTTTTCTTTCATTCAGACCCGCACCCCGCTAACATCCTGGTTCGTCCAAACAACCAGCTGACATTTATCGATTTTGGAAGCTGCGGAAGTTTCAACCACCAGCAGAAAGTTGCCCTGGAGCAGGATGTGGAAGCCATGACACGCGCCTCACTGGCCCTGATGGAGCCTCTTCCTCCGGTTGATCTGCCAGAGTTAGTCAAACAGACTCAAAATGAGTATATGCGGGTGCTGCACACCTTTAATACCCCGGCAAAATATACCCATTATTGGGAACGCACCTCGGCGCTGGCTCCCAATGCCAACTCGGCCCCTTTAATCTTGATCATGTTTATCATTCCGCAAATGGTGATGAGCGGCGCGCTCGTGCCCTTGCCCAGTTCGGCCACCGCGCCAGCTTCCAGCCGCTGGGCTTTTCAGGCGGCAGTTGCAATTGGCGGAGCGGGTTCAGATGTGGCAGCG
>JBBRWF010000112.1:0-10423 GCA_038249405.1 Anaerolineales bacterium | reverse complement strand
GGCAGGTATCTTTTCAATATTTCGTGGATTAAGGTGACAGTCACCCAGTTTTCAGCGCTTGAACTCCGAAAACGCCGGGTGACTGTCACTTTTCCACTCTTTTTTGAGACGAAATCAAGGCAGCGTGTCTTGCTAAGGATTTACCTACCGGCTGTCAAGGGAAGAGCTGAAGTTGAAAGGATAGTTGTAAATTTTCTGTAAAGAATTTTTGGATGAACTGAACCCGGATTGCAAACTTCCTTTGATATAATAAAATTGTTGATATTTGTGAGTTGGTGCATCGAGCTAAGTAAATATGACCCTTGAACAAGGTACCCTATTAAACGGGCGTTATAAAATTGTCGATATCCTCGGCCAGGGGGGGATGGGGTCTGTTTATCGCGCCATGGACGAGAATCTGGGCATGGAAGTTGCCGTTAAAGAGAATCTCTTTACAACGGATGAATATTCGCGCCAGTTTCGTCTTGAAGCGGTTATTTTAGCCAGTTTACGTCACCAAAACTTGCCGCGTGTGACCGATCATTTTGTGATGGATGATCGGGGGCAATACTTTGTCATGGATTACATTGAAGGCGAAGATTTGCGGCAGCGCATGGAACGCATGGGGATCATTCCAGAAGAAGATGTTATTTTAATTGGCGCGGCAGTCTGTGATGCGCTCGCTTACCTGCACACACGCAAACCTCCGGTGCTGCACCGCGATATCAAGCCTGGTAATATCAAAATAACATCCGAAGGGCTAGTGTTCCTGGTTGATTTTGGTCTGGCCAAGCTGGTGCACGGCAGTCAGACCACTACCACCGGCGCACGCGCCATGACGCCCGGATATTCACCCCCTGAACAATACGGAACCGCCCGCACTGATCCGCGCTCGGATGTGTATTCGCTTGGCGCTACCCTGTTCGCAGCCTTAACGGGGGTTATTCCCGAAGACGGCCTGGCGCGGGTGATGGACAATGTGCAGCTCACGCCGATTCGCAAGCATAACCCCAGGATTTCACGCAGGCTGTCTACGGTCATTGAAAAAGCGATGGAGGCCTACCCGGATGACCGGTACCAGCTTGCCGAAGATTTTCGGCGCGGGCTGCTCAATTCAAGCTCAAAAACGCAGCGTTTTTCAGAGCTGGATTTAAATATCAGCGTTGCGCCGCCGCCAGAGGAGCCTACTACTTTGCCCGGGGAAGGCGCCCCTGAGAAAAAGCCTATCCTGGTTCAGGCAGCCCCTGTGGCTAGAACCCGTATGAGCAACCGGCGATTGCAGCGTTACCTGGTACCAGGCGCGTGGGTTGGAGTGGCTTTATTGCTGCTGATGGGCTGGTTCTTCTGGAATGGAAACCCCGGGTTTAAGAATGGATTATTTGGGGCGGCCCCGGTGCAATTTACAGCAACCACTGTTCCGATCAGTTCTCGATCAACAGAAACACCGGCGCAGCCTGCGCTGCCTGCAACAGCAACAATGACACCAGATGCAACTATTGAGCCAACTGCGATACTACCGACGGCTACTCCGCAGGGGGGCGGTTGGGGAGAACTGGCTTTTGCTTCCAAACGCACGGGTCTTCCGCAGATTTACATCATGCGCTCGGACGGCAGTGATGTGCGGCAAGTAACCAACGAACAGGATGGAGCCTGCCAGCCTGACTGGTCACCTGACGGTCTAAAGATCGTTTATATTTCTCCCTGCCGGGAGAAACAGGACACTTACCAGAACTCTAGCCTGTATATTTTGGAGATCAGTACGCAGATGCGCACGGTCCTGCCGGCCAGCCTGGGAGGCGATTTTGAACCGGCCTGGGCGCCGGATGGCAAACGTATTGCATATACTTCTATGCGCGATGGGTATATGGAAATTTATATGACTAATCTTGAAACCAACCTGGTAACGCGTTTGACCAAAGCGCAGAGTATTTTGACCGGTTTGTACGCGCATCAGCCAGCCTGGAATCCATTTGGATCGCAGATCGCTTATGTACTCAAGCGGCAGGGTGTATCGCAGATATGGATCACGACCGATGGCGATGTCAATATGGATAAACCTAACACGCAGTTGGTGCAAAGCGGTAATAAGGCGATGGATTCTTCACCTGTTTGGTCGCCTGATGGGATGTATATTGTTTTCAATCAAACCAATTTTGACGGCAGCGCACCTTACAAGGCAATGAGCATACGCTATGAAGATCGCGGTACTAATCAAGCGGTACAGCTCAACCTTGAACCCTGGCCGGTGGTGGATATCGGTTTCTCACCAGATGGTCAGTGGCTTTGCTTTGAAAGTTGGCCCGAAAAACCCATCAACCAGGATATTTACATTACCAGTGTATCCGGAGCCAACCGCTCCCGCCTGACCACTGACCCTGGTTATGATTTTGACCCGGTCTGGCGCCCAAACATCATCCGAAAATGACAACTTCACAAAGGCATTTTCGCAAAGAGGTACTGGTGTACAGGTGTCTGGTATTTATTTTTAATCAGAACGGCTATTACAATAATTGATTGGTGTAAAAAATGACCCTTGGTCAAGGAAATCTACTATATAACCGTTATAGAGTGGTGGAAATTTTAGGTCGGGGCGGCATGGGAGCAGTTTACCGCGCCACTGATGAAAGTCTGGGCGTGGAAGTGGCTGTAAAGGAAAACCTGTTCACTACAGATGATTATGCGCGCCAGTTTCGCATGGAGGCAGTCATCATGGCCGGGATTCGCCATCCCAACCTGCCACGGGTGAGCGACCATTTCGTAATTGACGATATGGGGCAATACCTGGTGATGGATTACATCGAGGGTGATGATCTGCGCCAGCGCATGGATAAAAAAGGATCCATCTCAGAAAAAGAAGCCATTCAGATTGGCAGCGCCGCCTGTGACGCCTTGATCTACTTGCATTCACGCAAACCACCGATCCTGCACCGCGATATCAAACTTGGAAATATCAAGCTTGGCAGCAACGGACAGGTTTATCTGGTTGATTTTGGGCTGGCCAAAATGGGCTGGGCGCATGAGGAAACAATGGCCGCCGCCCGGGCGATGACGCCGGGTTATTCACCTCCGGAACAGTATGGTTCGGCGCATACAGATGCCCGCTCAGATATTTATTCATTGGGGGCTACTCTGTATGCTGCACTGACCGGCGCCATCCCTGAAGACAGCCTGATGCGTGTTATGGATGGCCTAGCGCTGACTCCTTTGCGCAACATTCGTCCCGAAATTTCGGAGCGGCTGGCGGGAGTGATCGAAAAAGCGATGGAAACCTCAGCAGCCAATCGTTATCAATCTGCGGAGGAATTCAAGGAAGCGCTGCTGGGAGCTGATAACGCCGAGTATGGTGGTGTCAAAGGAAAAGCCGCGATAAAATCCCCTGAGTATGTGCCAGAAAAGCGAAAGAAATTAGTTCCGATATTCTGGAGGCTGGCTGGGGTTTTTGTGCTTTTGCTGGTTGTGGCGGGTGGGGCAATTTTTATGAACCCGGCGTATCAAAATAGGCTGCAGGCTGCGTTCTTTCCCGTACCGAGCGCCAGCCCTACAGTGGTGTCTACGCTTGCAGCAACCGCTACGGTTCCTGCGGCTGCTGCGGTGATTGTGGCAACTGAGACCAGTGTACCGTCACCAACTCCGAACCCGACCCGGCCTATCAGTACCGCGACCAGTACAGCAACGAGTGCGGTCACTTCAACCGCCACCAGCATCCCCTCACCAACGGCCACGCTGTTGGCTGTTGCCCAACCAACGCCCCAGGGCGGGGGGATGGGACAAATTGCATATGCGTCGATTGTGGGTAAAGTGGCGCAGATTTTTTTGATGAATACAGACGGCAGTGAACTGCGTCAATTGACCAATGCAACAGAAGGGGCATGCAGCTTTGATTGGTCACCGGATGGCAAGAAACTGATTTACAGCTCGCCTTGCGATGATAAAAGAAAAGATTACCCGGGTTCCAGCCTGTACGTGCTGGATATTGAGAAAGATAGTACCAGTTCTCTACCATTTAAGGCGTCCGGCGATTTTGAACCTGCCTGGTCACCGGATGGCAAACAAATTGCCTTTACATCCTTGCGGGATGGTATGATGCAAATATATGTTTACAGGTTGGGCGATCAAAGCCTGAAGCGTCTGACTGCCCTGGCGAACAGTCCCCAGGCGCATTACCCGGCCTGGTCGCCAGATTCAAGCCGAATTGCCTACACTGTCATTCGCAGCGGTTTGCTTCAAATTTGGACCATGTCTGCGGATGGTAGCAATCAGAAACAGCTGGTGCGCACAGGCGGCGCTTTCTCGGAATATTTGCCAATCTGGTCGCCGGATGGTGCAACCCTGCTTTTCAGTGAAACCAATGCAGGTCTTAATGGGCTTTCATCGTTGCAGCGCTATACCTTTAAGACCAACCTGGTTGATGCGCTGTTTGCTTCCAATTTGGTGTCATCGGCTGATGCGCATTTCTCGCCGGATGGGGCCTGGATTGTTTATGAAGGGTCGGATAGCAAGACCCAAAATATATACATCTGGCACTTGTTTGATGGCGAACCAAAGCGTTTGACCAGCTCTGCCTTGATTGATTTTGATGCGGTCTGGAGACCAGGCGGGGTACCGGCAAAATAAACCCGGGGAGCGTCTGCTTTGCCGGGAGTAAATTTTCAAGAAAAGGCTGCCAAATTTTTGGGCAGCCTTTTCTTTTGAGACGATTACGAGAACGGGTGTTCGGGAAATTTTAAGCCAATCGTCAGGTTTGCGGGGCAGTTGGGATGCTATAATGATTTGAGCGATGCGAGAAAAAAATGTCTGAATCCTTTGTACACCTGCACACGCATACTGTTTATTCATTGCTGGATGGTTTTTCAAACATCAAGAAGCTGGTCAAACGCGCCAAAGAGATGGAAATGCCGGCGTTGGCGATCACCGATCACGGCACGATGTTTGGCGTGATCGAGTTTTATAATGCTGCCAAAGAAGCTGGCATCAAGCCCATTATTGGGGTTGAAACCTACATGGCGGCCAGGCGCATGAACGATCGTGACAGCAAGCTGGATAAAAAGAGCAGCCACCTGCTTTTGTTGGCTGAAAACGACATCGGTTACCGCAACCTGCTCAAAATTACTTCTGCGGCCCAGATGGAGGGGTTTTACTATTTCCCGCGTATTGACCATGAATTTCTGGCGGACCATTCTGAAGGGTTGATCGCCACCTCGGGCTGTATGTCTGCTGAAATTCCGCGCCAGCTAATGGATGAAAAACCCGATGAAGCTGTGCGGCGCATGAACTGGTTTTACGATGTTTTTGGCCCGGACCGTTTTTATGTTGAGCTGCAGCAGCACAATATCACAGAACTGGTTGATCTGAACAAGAAACTTGTTGAACTTGGCGCGAAATATTCGGCCAAGTTTGTAGCGACCAATGACGTGCACTATATTGAACCGGAGGATGCCCAGTACCAGGACATTCTGCTGGCGATTCAGACGGGCAAGCTGCTGAGCGACCCGGACCGCATGCGCTATGACTCGCAAACCTTTTACCTGCGTTCGCCACAGGAAATGGGACGTTTGTTTTCCGAAATTCCCGAGGCGCTCTCGAACACGCTGGAAATTGCCGAGCGCTGCGATGTGGATCTGGGGTTCAAGGGTTATCATTTGCCCGAATTTTCGGTGCCGGAAGGCTACACGCCTGAGAGCTATTTGCGGCATCTGTGCGATGGCGGGCTGGAAAAACGCTATGGCGCGCGCAAAACAAACCCGGAAATTCGGGAACGAATTGATTTTGAGCTGGGCGTCATCCATAAAATGGGCTTTGACGCGTATTTCCTGATCGTGTGGGACCTGTGCCGTCATGCCAGCGAAAATAATATCTGGTACAACACGCGCGGTTCAGCAGCCGGGTCGCTGGTGGCATATTCCCTGTTCATCACACTGGTGGACCCAATACAGCATCACCTGCTGTTTGAGCGCTTTCTTAACCCCGGGCGTGTCTCCATGCCCGATATTGACCTTGATTTCCGTGACGACCGCCGTTCGGAAATGCTCGAGTACACCGCGCGTAAATACGGCGACGATAAAGTAGCCCAGATCATTACTTTTGGAACAATGGCGGCGCGCGGTGCGCTGCGGGATGTGGCGCGGGTGATGGATATTCCTATCCCTGAAGTGGATAAAGTTGCCAAGCTGGTACCCAATATCCCGGGCAAGCCGATGTCGCTTACAGAAGCGCTGGAGCAGGTGCCGGATTTCAAAGCTGCTTATAATGCCGATCTAAAAGTGCGCAAGCTGGTGGATACCGCCATTCACATGGAAGGCACGGTGCGAAATGCCGGCACACATGCTGCCGGGCTGGTGATTGCGGATAGACCGATCACTGATTACCTGCCGATCCACCGGCCTACTTCCGGCTCGGAGGAATCACCGGTTAAAACGGTGACGCAGTTTGAGATGGGCATTCTCGATAATATGGGCATGCTCAAGGTGGACTTTTTGGGTCTTTCGACTCTGACGGTGATGGCTCGCGCCTGTGCCATGATCACAGAGCGGCACGGCGTGGTATATGATTTAAACAACATTCCACTCGATGACGCGGATACATTTAAGATGCTGGGCAAGGGGCAGACCGCCGGAGTCTTCCAACTGGAAGGCACGGGGATGACGCGTTGGGTGGTGGAAATGAAGCCCAGGAACCTGGATAACATCATCGCCATGGTGGCACTCTACCGGCCCGGGCCAATGGAGTTTATCCCCAGTTATATTCGGCGGATGAATGGCGTGGAGCCAATCGAATACCGGCACCCATCGCTGGAGCCGATTTTTAGCGATACCTACGGCATTCCGGTCTACCAGGAACAGATCATGCGCGCGGCGGTGGATATCGCGGGTTACTCACGCTCTGAATCAGATGACCTGCGCAAGGCGATCTCAAAAAAGCAGTTCGATAAGATTGTCAAGCACAAGGAAAAGTTTATTAAAGGCGCTTCTGAGCGCGTGATGGACAAGGCTACTGCCACCGCGATCTTTGAAGATTGGGAACAGTTTGCGCGCTACGGCTTTAATAAGAGCCATGCGGCAGATTACGGCCTGGTTTCGGTGCAGACTGCTTTTCTAAAGACGCATTACCCGGCTGAATACATGTCTGCGCTGATGTCGGTTTTCAAAGATACCAGCGACAAGGTTTCCCTGTACATCTCTGATGCGCGCGCAATGGGGATTGCGGTATTGCAGCCGGATGTCAATTTCTCGTTGTTGGATTTTAGCATCGAAGACAGATTGGATGAAAAAGGCGAGAAGCGCCCGGCAATTCGCTTTGGGATGAGCGCCATCAAAAATGTGGGTGTGGGGCCTGTAAATTTCATTCTGGAGGGGCGTATTCGGGATGGAAAAGATATTCCCTTCAGGGATCTGAATGATCTTGCCAACCGGGTGGATCTCAAGGCGGTCGGCAAGCGCTCCCTGGAATGTCTGGTCAAAGCTGGCGGTATGGATGGGTTTGGTGAGCGCGTGGCTCTGCTGGCGGCGCTGGATCAGCTGGTTGCGGCCAGCACCAGCCACTTTAAGGCGATTGAAAGCGGACAACTATCGCTGTTTGGCGCGAATACAGGTGTACAGGCACAGCATATCATCCTGAATAATTTGAAAACGGATAAAAAAGAGGCGCTGGCATGGGAGCGGGAACTGATCGGCCTGTATCTTTCTGATCACCCGCTGCGCGCGTATGAACAATACTTGACGCAAGGCATGGTTACCGGTTCACAACAGCTTAACGAAATAACCAGCCCGCAGCAAGTACGTGTGGCGGGACTTGTCGTTGCGTCACGGCCGTACAAGACGAAAACCGATAAGATGATGGGCTTTGTGACTTTGGAGGATATGGCCGGTAATATCGAACTGGTACTATTTCCAAAAAACTGGGAAAAATACCGCGCGCTGTGCGAGGATGGAAAAGTGGTGCTGGCGATTGGCAAACTGGATACCGCCACTTCACCACCGAAGGTATTGGTGGATGAAATTCGTACGGATTTCACCATGTATGTATCGGCGGATAAGGGTGCCGGGCCAAATGCCCCTGCAGACGATCTCTTTGCGCCGGAAGATGAGGCGCCGCCCGCTGCCAACAAAGTGACGCAGATAAACGGGCAGGCACCTGCCAAACTGCCGACCGTATCACAAAAGGTTGCCCAACCTGCGGCGGATTATCAACCAGAACCGTTGGAGCCGGAGGATGGGGATATGCCGCCTGAGCCGGATGCGCCACCGGATTGGGATCAATTTGCGGCGCCAGCAAATACGCATTTTGCTGCGCCGACACCCATGGATGATATGCTGGAAATGGAACGGTTGTCTCCGGCTGCACCAAACAGGAAACCACCCACTGCCAGCCTGAATCTGACGCTGGATGAAACGGCTGCTTTTGTAGTTCCGCATTCGCTGCCGCCGATTGCGCCGCCTTTGCTTCCAGAAGAGTTATCAGACAACAGTATGCCACCGCGTTTGATTACCATTGTATTGCGACCTGGTGGTGATAATGACCGCGATCGCAGGCGGATCAAGAATGTATACGGGATTTTAATTTCTGCACATGGTAAAGATCGTTTCCAGTTTCAAATTTTTGAGAATGGGCGCGGTCATCTGCTGGATTTTCCCAACGATACGACCCGAATAGGGCCGGATATGCTGGCACGGCTTAAGAAGCTGATTGGGGAAGAGACCTGGCGGGTGGAAGAAATCACTTATCAATAAAAATAGCGGCCGGGCGGCCGCTATTTTTATTGATAGGTATTTGAAAAAGCTTATTTCCAGGGAATTTGCGTATAAAAAACGTAACCGGAAAGCCATACTCGTGCGGGCAAGCCTTCATAGCGTTTCATGTTGTCCATTTTGCAAACGATGTGGCGGGAACCATCGTAGACGCAAGACAGGGGGTAATTTAGTTTATCGATGGTAATCGAGGCGCGAACATCGGAGCGCGGGGTGAGCCCCTTGGTATCGAATTTCATGACCACGGTGTTACCAGAAAAGTAAACACCCAGCAGCCGGATGACCTTCTTGCCTGGCGATGAGAATGCCATGGAAAAAGCCATTGACAAAACTGAAATTGCAACCAGAATAAGTGTTAAATTTTTCTTCATTGTAATTCTCCTCTTTTTTTTTAAATCAGCAAGATTCAACAAGAATTCGCTGTCAAATAATATCCGGACCGGTAAATCCCAAAGGGAACTGATGGAGGCGGTCTGGCAGTCGTTGACCCTTTGCACCCAGTATATTTTCAAAGGATGCCCGTGTGGCGTTAGACCTATAACTTTGCGAGGCTGGTTTTCACCAGTTGTGGCTTTTACACTTACGTTATTAAGTTGTACAGACTATCTTCTGTATTTATTATAGACCAAATTCTATGGGACTAAAGAGGTTGAGACCGCCCTGATATTAAATTGTAAGGTGTAGATTGATTGCCAATCCCCCATTGGGTTGACTCGCTTTATGTTTTACGTACTTCGGAGCAGCGTTCACAATCGGAATTACTGCAGAGAAGTGCATATTTATTTTTTTTGATAATTTCAATCACTCGCACCATCAGGGCTCTGAGGGGTATAGCCAGCACTGTGGCATTGCCCACTTTTACGCTTTTTGTAAAAATGCGTACTTCTGGTTCGATGGCTTGAAACCCAGCCGAACAACCTGGAAAGCCCGGGCAGGTTACAGTACCAGCCTGAGTGAGTGCCCAGCGTGTAAATTGTTTGCGTCCGGCCAGTTTCTCGGCGAAATGGATGCTGGTATTGGTGGTGTGATCGACTCCGAGGAGCAGCACCCAGCCATCCTGTTCCACCAGCGCGCGCAAAGGGGCGAAGGGTTCTTCAAGGGTTTGTGTTTTGAGGATATTTTCGGCACGAAAGCCAGCGAACGACAGGATTGGGTGCATGGAACGCCGGGCTTCGGGCCAGTGACGCATGCTTTCGGGGATGATGCCCATCATACGATCAGCAGGCATATCATGATTGTATACCTCGGAAAGACGGTTCCATTGCTGCCCGCGCGCGTAATTGATGGCGTTGTTGGCCGGGCCTGAGACAGGGGTGGTCAGGGTTTTGTAGGTATGGGTGGGCATGATAAATGCCCCGGTAGTATATGACAAACTGGTTACAACCGCATCTGCTCCGCCCTGAATCTGGCCAAAGGAACTCAATGAGGCATGCACGATGACCGGTTTTTTTTGCAAGCCAAGCGTTTCGAAAGCGACGATCAGATCATTGAATGTCAGCATAGTATGAGTCCCCGGTAAAGGTTGCGCCTACTTACCTTGCCAGCCTGGCTTGCGTTTCTCTATGAAGGCGCGCATGCCTTCTTTTTGGTCTGCGCTGTTGAACAGGTTATAGAATAACTCACGTTCTGCCTGCAACCCCTCCGTGAGGGCCAGTTCATAAGCATTTTGAACCGCGCGCTTGCCGGCAACCAGCGCAAGG
>JBBRWF010000111.1:0-10490 GCA_038249405.1 Anaerolineales bacterium | reverse complement strand
CGGCGGGGGGCGCCACCACCACGGGTGGGGCGAACGGGGCGCAGCGGGCGCACTTCGTTCAGCTCGGTCATGGGGGCTATCGGACGCTGTTTTTCATCGCCGCGGGCAATTTTCAGGGAGACAGCGGCAATTTCCAATGGGTCGACACCTTCGGAAACGAGTTTTTCAACAATGGCGCGTTCAGTCTTGCAACGACCGCGGGTCAACCAGACGGTTAACTGCCTGACTATTTCAGTCTGGCGGCGCTCCAGAATCGCTTCGGTGGTGGGAATAACGCCCTGCACCAGCTTGGAGCGGGTGAAGCGTTCAATATCCTTGAGACGGCGCTTTTCAAAAACGGGCACAAGGGAAATGGCGATACCGGTTTTCCCGGCGCGACCAGTGCGGCCGATACGGTGGACGTAAAGTTCAGGGTCATCGGGCAGGTCGTAGTTGAAGACATGCGAAATATCATCAATATCCAAACCACGGGCGGCGACGTCGGTGGCAACCAGGACTTTGATCTGCCCGGCGCGGAAACGGCCCAGGGTGCGCTCGCGGGCATCCTGGTTGAGATCGCCGTTGAGGGCTTCGGCCGCAAAACCGCGGGTGGAAAGCTCATTGGCAAGTTCACCGGTACCGGCGCGGGTGCGCACGAAAATCAGAGCCGAGCTGATCTCTTCCATTTCAAAAATGCGGGTGAGAGCGGCGGTTTTTTCGTGTTCATTGATCAGGTAGTAACGCTGTTCTGTGGCGGCGACCGTCATCTGTTCGCGTTGAATGGTGATGGACTGCGGGTCGCGCATGTATTTATCGGCCAGGCGGCGGATGGGAGTGGGCATGGTGGCCGAGAAGAGGGCAGTCTGGCGCTCAGCGGGTGTGGCAGCCAGGATGGTCTCGATATCTTCGATAAAGCCCATGGAGAGCATTTCGTCGGCTTCGTCCAGCACAACGGTGCGGATTTCGCTCAGGTCGAGCACGCCGCGGTTCATCAGATCGATCAGGCGGCCAGGGGTACCAACGACAATATCCACACCGCGGCGGAGTTCATTGATCTGACGAATGTAAGGCGCGCCGCCATAAACGGCCAGTACGCGCACTTTGCAGAACTGTCCAAAGGAAGTGGTGGCGTCGGCAACCTGCAAGGCAAGCTCGCGGGTAGGGGCCATGACAAGCGCCTGCGGGGCGCGTTTGCCGCTAGTTACCAGGTTGTTTAAGATGGGGAGGGCAAAGGCAGCGGTTTTACCGGTGCCGGTCTGAGCCTGGCCGATCACATCGGCGCCGGTCAGCATCAGGGGGATCATGCCAGATTGGATGGGGGTGGGTTCCACATAGCCAAGCGCAACTACGGCCTGCTCCAGTTCGGGGCGCAGGTTAAAAGCAGAAAATTCTGTTGTCATCAAAACTCCTATAAGGTGCGTGGCCACCCCGGTGGGATGCCACGTGAAAAGGGAACGTTTTGATGACTCCGTCGAATTTCTTGCCTGCACCGACTGGCCCTCACGGGCGAGCCGTCCCTGCGGAATATCATCCGCGCAACAAAAATGCCCGATCTCTGATACATCGGGCAATCATTCGGAATATCAAAACATTGTCCCAGCAGATTGCTCCTGTTACTGGAGCCGAAAGAATATATCACACAATTTGGAAAATAGGAGGAGGCAATTTGGGGAAACAACTCGGGGTTCTAAAGCTTGATGATTTAGAAGCTTTCACCGCGGAGAAAACCTGAATGAATCTCCGGGTTCTGGTTGTGCGGGGTTTTGGCGCACAGAATTTAGAAAACACCTATTTTTCTTGACCGCCCGAGACTGGAGAGATTTATCGAGGTTGGAGAGTCAACCCAATCACCAGGTTAATATTTTTTACCGGTAAAACCAGAGGAAAATAGGTTTGATGTTTAATCTGAAATAATGTTTTTAATTCGGATATGATCTCATCTGGTCGGTTAATATGTTCGACTTTAATGAGCCAGTTATAACTTTGATGAAATTGTTTTTCAAAAAAAGGGCGGGCAGAGATATTTCGGGCGATTGAGTAAGCAAAGCCAGGATCGCATGGGATCATTATACAAAATGTGCCGTCCGGTTTTAAGACCCTCTTGACTTCGAGAAGAGCAGATGGCAAATCTGGGAGATGCTCAAGCACATGGATCGCAAGTACCCGATCAAAATAATGATCGGGGAAGTCTATTCTTTTTTGACAGTCGCCGGTCACCGTCTGCACGCCTGGGAATTTTGATCTGATCATTTCCGCCATTTCAGGGCGGATATCAAGGGCAACATATTCCTGTTCCTTAAGATTTTCATAACTCAGGTGCGCCCCCAGGCCTGAACCAATTTCCAACGTGCGCGCCCCTGCCCGGTACGTGCGGAGCGGATAGGACTGGTTAAAATTCTCTGCCAGCCCGTAACGGACAGGCAACTCTTCCAGCCATTTAACCATGAACTCATCCCGGATTTTTTGCTGCTCAGGGGTTAATTCGGCAACTTTTTTGGGCCAACGCTGGATGGTCATCATTACCTGCCCTCAAACAATCACGGATTCTCATTTGTATGCAACATACGCAACAATTGAAATGGCTTAACACGGACAAAGTTTAATAGTTGCGTGGTGACCGACAGAGGAATCTTTTTTCTATTTTTCTGAAAGATAATCAACGTCGATAGAAATTAATAAAATATTTAGACTGATGGTAATCTTTATCCGGTACATAATTATTATCTGCAGCATTGTATCAAAGGAGCAAAATGATAGACAATCAATATTCATCCACATCGATAAAATCATTGAAAATCACCCCCAAACAGGTTTATCTTTCGCGCCGGAACTTTATCAAAGCGGCCGGGGTGATTGGCGGGGCAAGCGCGCGGAGCGCCTGTGCGCCTAAAGCCATGCCAACAGCCCAGGCATTATCCACCCCACAGGATGCTCCGATAAGCAAAAATACTATCGTCTGAGCCGCGCAATTGCTTGCCGTCAACGGCGATAACCTGACCAGAAGTGACTTCCTGAGTCATCCATACCCATTCAGCAAAACAATTCTGAAATTCTTTTGGATCAAGGGCTGCAAAGACACACTCAAAAGTGACATGAGATGGAATGCCATTTGGTAATTCCAAAAAAGTTTTCAGCCAGGCATATTTTTGATGACCAAACATCTCTATTTCTGTGCCATCCGTGTGTTCCGCACACGATGATGGCACACGCCGCTATTGTAATAATATCAATCGACTTATGCTGTTTGGTACGATCGATTCGTGGATCACGCAGCTTTGCAAATTTAATTTCGATTGCTTTGACAGGTGTTGTTCGCAAGGGTAGCCTCTTTTGCTAAGATTACCTCTTTTTAGCATTAATTTAGATGGGATACCCTGTTGGTATTTTCATATCTTTAACTTTTGTAAAGCTGGTGCAAAATTACTGATCTAAAAATATGCGGTGACCAGGTCCAGGTTTGAAATCAGATCATAAATGCCTACGATTATTAACAAGAAACCACTCAAAAGATTAATAAGCCGGGAGTGCATGGCAAATTGGCGTGTTATCCAGCGCTGCGAAGCCCCAGAAAGGAAAGATAGTATTAACAAGGGCAAACCAAAGCCCAAACCAAACCAGAAAAAGATGAGAAGACGACCAACCGCCTCCTGAACTGTAAGAGATAGGGCAAAAATGCTAACGACCAAAGGGCCGGAGCATGGCAAGGCAATTGGACCATAAAGCAGACCATAGATAAAAGCATTAACCAGAGGATGTGACAAGACGGGAACCTTGATCTGAGGCAAGCGGCTAAAAGGATTGATATCCAATAACAACAGGATGCCCAAGAAGATGATCAAGGCATCTGCTATGGGGATGAGGACAGAAAGGGCGCGCCCCACCGAGATGGATAACAGGGCGAGCAAGGCACCGAGGAACAACATCATGGTCAGAACACCTGCAAGCACGAAGAAACCTGGAAGATAACGATTCCACTTGCCTTGCAAAGAAACCTGCCCACCAGAAATATAGGCAAGAAAACCAGGATAAAGAGGAAGGACGCAGGGGCTGGCCGTAGCCAGAAGTCCAAGAGTGAGAGATGTTAGGATTGTTTCCATAGAGTTTACAGAGGACAGGGCATGGCAAATGACACCATGCCCTGTTTGTAGGATTTACATACCCTCTTTAAGATACTGCTCTACCTGCTTGTAGAGATCATCCGCTGTTTTGAACCCAAAAGGCAACGGGTGGGCCACTCCTTTTCGATCAATGATAAGGATGGGCGTGGATGGCGGGTTCAGGAATTGATCCCCATACAAGGAGGCAATTTCGCGAGAGACATCTGCCGGGGAGACCGCATAAAGCCAATCAAAACCACTGTTTTGAACATAATTCTTAAGATCTGCAATATTTTCATTTGGATCGATATCCAGGCCTATGCTTACAAAATCGGCTTGCATACCCAGTTTTTCGTGCAAAATTTTTACTTCAGCCTGCTGTTTTTTACAATTCGAGCACCATTGGGCCATCGTTTCCACCAGTACAACTTTGCCTTTCAGGTCATTGAGAGTGAATGCCTGGCCTGTGGCTGCATCGATCAAACTTGCTGAATACCATGCAGGAGCGGACATCATTGCTTCAGGCTCGGTTGTGCCCTTATCCATCATTGCGTCTGGAGTAGCTGTGCCTTTTTCCATCATTGCGTCTGGAGTGGTTGTGCCCTTTTCCATCATTGCGTCTGGAGTAGCTGTGCCTTTTTCCATCATTGCGCCTGGAGTAGCTGTGCCTTTTTCCATCATTGCATCTGGAGTAGCTGTGCCCTTTTCCATCATTGCGTCTGGAGTAGCTGTGCCTTTTTCCATCATTGTGTCTGGGGTGGGGGTACCCCCACATGCACTCAGAAGGAGAGCCATGGTGATTAGAGTTGTGAATACGATGTGGTTTTTTGTCATTTTTTTTCTCCTTTGTTGAATTACTCAAGCATATACGAACAGGCTTGCGTAACCACTACGGAAAGATTACGAAAATATGAACAAAACTACCGTCTGAATGAGTTTGCAGTATGATTGAAACAGGAGAAGTTTATGCCAGAAAGATCTATTCTAATTATTGAAGATGAGCCAAACATCGCTGAAGTTATCAGCCTTTACTTAAATCGTGCTGGCTATCTGGTTCAAAGCCTGGGAGATGGGCAGGCGGCGCAAGATTTATTGGAGAAAAGAATACCGGACCTTGTTATTCTGGATCTGATGCTGCCGGGATTAGACGGGTACAGCCTGACGCGCTGGCTGCGCGAGCGTTCGGATGTGCCAATCATTATGCTTACTTCGCGCCGAGAAGAAATGGACCGTATTGCTGGTCTGGAGATGGGCGCAGATGATTATGTTGTGAAACCTTTCAGCCCACAGGAGTTGGTTAGCAGGGTGCGGGCAGTGCTTCGGCGCAGCGGTGCAGAAAAACCCGGCGAGAGCGAACGCCCGCTGCAAGTGGGAACGCTGCAAATAGACCCACTGTCTCGTTCGGTGCTGATGTCAGGCAAACCTGTGGAGCTAACACTTAAAGAATTTGATGTGCTTTATCTTTTGGCGCGTCACCCCCACCAGGTGTTTAGCCGTGACCAGCTACTTGAAAAAGTTTGGGGTGTTTCAGAATACATCGATCCGGGCACTGTTACTGTGCACGTACGCCGATTGCGTGAAAAGATCGAAGCCGATCCATCGAATCCCCGCCATCTCTTGACTGTATGGGGAGTGGGATACAAGTTTGAGCCGTAGGGTAGGATGAAGTTTATGAAAATTCCCATTATGATGCGCTACACATTGGGCGTGGTAGTTGTGCTGGCTATTTCGCTGGGCATGTTCTATTGGTTGATGAGCCCTCCGATGGCCGAGCTCGGGTTGATGTGTGTCTTCCTTCTGGTCACCGCAGTGATTTCCAGTCTGGCCGGTTTCATGGCTTACCGGTTGGGATGGATGAACTATTCTCCCAGTTTGCGGTGGAACTTGCTGGCCGGTTATGGAATCGCCAGCATACTTACATTCTTTAATGTTTGGCTGACAGCACGCCTGATGTTCGCCAGCCAGCATGATCTGTTGTTAGCGGTGGTCTTGTTGGTCTTTGCGGCAGGGATGGCAATGGTCCTGGGTTACTTTTACTCCAGCGCTCTGGCTGCGCGTATTGGACAGGTAGATGGGGCAGCGCGGCAACTTGCGCAGGGAAATCTTTCAGTTCGCATTTCAACAAGCGGGGCTGATGAAATAGCTACGCTGGCTGAATCATTTAATCAAATGGCAGTGCAACTGCAAATTTCAACTGAAAAGCAAAGAGAAGTGGAAAAGCTGCGCTCGGATCTGGTTGCCTGGGTGGGGCATGATTTGCAAACGCCACTGGCTTCGATGCGCGCCATACTGGAAGCGCTGGCGGATGGGATGGTGGATGATCCGCAGTTAGCTCAGCGCTATTTGAAGGCAGCCCAGAGAGATATCCGTTCACTTTCCCTTCTTATTGATGACTTATTTCAGATGGCACAGATTGACGCAGGTGGTTTGAAGCTGGATATTACGCCAAACTCGCTGGGCGACCTGATTTCGGATACGCTGGAGAGTTTTTCTGAACTAGCTGTCCGCCAGGAAATTCACCTTGCTGGGGCAGTAGGTGATGGGGTAGACCCGGTATCGATGGATGCTGCCCGCATTGGGCGAGTCTTGAATAACCTGGTGGGAAATGCTTTACGGCATACGATGGCGGGGGGCAAGGTTGAAATCAGCGCTTTGCGGCTGGCGGGGAAAGTTCAAGTGATGGTGACGGATACAGGCGATGGAATTCGCGCCGAAGATCTTGAATATGTTTTTGAACAGTTCTACCGGGGAGAAAAATCGCGCAGCCGGGCAACTGGCGGAGCCGGGTTGGGTCTGGCAATAACACGCGGAATCATACAAGCGCACGGCGGCGAGATACGGGTGGAAAGCAAAGAAGGAGATGGAACGCGCTTTATCTTTAGCCTTCCTTAACTGTCGCGTAAGACTTTCGTAATATGTTTTGTATAGAATGAAACTTGAGGAGAAAACTTATGGACCGAGTTTCATTCTTGATTTTAACCAGCATTTTCCTGACGTCCTGCAGCCCCGCAACGCCCGCAATCAAGCCAATTACGCAAAACTCAGTACAGAGCTCGGGCATTCAAAGCAGCCTTCCTGACCTGGGACCTGCGCCCGAACTAACCAATGAAATCTGGCTAAATGTGGATGCGCCCCTTAAGTTGGCTAATTTACGCGGCAAAGTGGTTTTACTCGACATGTGGACATTCGGCTGCATCAACTGCCAGCATGTGCTACCTGCCCTAAAAACCTGGCATGAACAGTATGAAGAGAAAGGGTTGGTCATCATAGGGAATCATTATCCTGAATTCGATTACGAAGCCAATCTCGATAATCTAAAGGCTGCAGTAGCAAAAAACGATATCCTGTTTGCGGTGGCGCAAGATAATGAAGGCTCAACATGGCAAGCGTATAAGAATCAGTACTGGCCAACGATGTATTTGATTGACAAACGCGGACATATACGCTTTGTAAAGATTGGCGAAGGTTCTTACGATAAAACCGAAGCAGCCCTTCTTTCACTGTTAGCAGAACCCAATCCATAAAATTAATAGAATATTTAGATAAACATGATATTCTTTGCCTACAAGCAGTATTTTTTTAGACGGATAAATAACTGGAGTAAAAATGACTAGCACTAAATATTCATCATCATCGATAAAATCATCCGAAATCACCCCCAAGCAGGTTTATCTTTCGCGCCGGGACTTTATCAAAGCGGCCGGGGTAATTGCCGGGTCAATCGCGCTGAGCGCCTGTGCGCCTAAAGCCATGCCAACAACCCAGGCATTACCCACCCCACAGGACCCATCAATCAGCAAAAAAACTGATGAGTTGGGCGACACGGTCAACTCGTTTGACGATATCACCAATTACAATAATTATTACGAATTCACGACCAACAAGGGTGGTGTGGCGCCGCTGGCCGCTCAATTTAAGACATCCCCCTGGGATGTGGAAGTGTACGGCCTGGCAGCCAAGCCAAAAAAGTTTACGCTGGATGAACTGATCAAGTTATTCCAGCCGGAGGAACGCATCTACCGATTGCGCTGTGTGGAAGCCTGGAGCATGGTAATCCCCTGGGTAGGGTTTCCGCTGGCAAGCCTGCTAAAAGCAGTGGAACCAACCTCGGAAGCGAAATATGTGCGTTTTGAAACGGTGACCAGACCAGATGAAATGCCCGGCCAAAAGGACCGCTCTTACCCATGGCCATACCAGGAAGGCCTGCGCATCGATGAAGCGATGAACGATTTGACCCTGATGGCGACCGGCATGTACGGTGGAGAGCTTCCAGCACAGAACGGCGGCGGCATGCGGCTGGTGGTACCGTGGAAATATGGATTCAAGTCGATCAAGGCGGTGATCAAAATCGAACTGGTGGCTGCACAGCCCGCCACCATGTGGAACACGATCAACTCGAATGAGTACGGCTTTTACTCCAACGTAAACCCGGAAGTGGATCACCCGCGATGGTCTCAAAGCAGTGAAAGGCGCATCGGCGAGGTACAACGCCGTGACACACTGATGTTTAACGGCTACGCGGAACAGGTGGCGCATCTGTATGACGGTCTGGATCTAAAGGTAGACTACTAAACCGCAAAGCCTGCATGTAGAATAATGAAAAAGCCCACCATACTGCAAATCATCGTCCATATCGCTGGCTGGCTGCCGCTGGCGCAGATTATCTACGACTACGCCAGCCGCCAGTTAAGCGCCAACCCAATCCAGGCAATTGAGCAGCGCACAGGCATCCATGCGCTGACGTTTTTATTGTTCTCACTGGCCTGCACGCCGCTCAGTTCGATCCTGGGTTGGAAAGAACTGACTCAACGACGCAAAGCGTTGGGGAATTACGGGTTTATGTACGCCGTTCTTCACCTGAGCACTTTTGTGGGGCTGGATTATGGGTTTAACCTGAGCTTGATTTTGCGCGATGTGGGCACCAAGTGGTACATCATTATCGGGTTGGCAGCATTTTTAATGCTGCTACCGCTGGCAATCACATCCTTTAAGTACTGGATGAAGCGGCTTGGCAAAAACTGGAAGCGCCTGCACCGGCTGGTTTACATTATCGCACCGCTGGTTGTGATCCACTTTTTGCTTTCGGTGAAAGGCGACCTGGCAAGCCTGCAGGGCAATATTCGGCAGCCGCTTTTGTATGGTTCAATTGCTCTGCTGTTTTTAGCGCTGCGTATTCCGGTCTTCAAAAACGGGCTGATCAGTCTGCGCGTCAGAGTACTGAATAGATAAGTTTTGCTGCGCGGTGTAGTTAGTGTGCTTGAATGCATCAAAAGAGGTCGCCAGCTTTTTAAAGCCAGCGACCTCTTTTCTCATTTGACGGCTGAAGCCATTAAAACTTATTGCTGTTCTTAAAAAATACCGCGCAGGGTCAGCAGGATACCGATGATCGCCAAAGGGATGCCGATGATGGCGCCGATGATCGTGAGGCTGACGAGTACGCCAACCAGGATCAAAACCAGGCCAATGAGAATGGCGACAAAGCGGCCGACCATTTCGACGATGGTAGCTAACAGCTTCCAGATAGCCCAGAACGGCCATAAAAGCCAGGGTACATGATGTTGGTGTTTGTGAGCAGTAGTCATTTTATTGTCTCCTATGCAAAGATATACGCGCCAATCACAAAAAAGATGCACGGGGGAAATGATTTTTGGTAGGACCAGATTTGAAAGCGAGAACTTAGTGAGGCGAGGAATACAATCGGGTTATAATGCCCGCATGAATGAATTAAATACCCCCCCCCTGGAAGAAACGAACAGCCTGCCACAAGATGCAGAACAAAACCCGGCGGCTAAAGCCGGAAAATCACTCTCCGCCAGAGAACTGCGCGCAAAACGGAAGTTACAAAAGCGCGATGCCCTGAAGACCAATGATTTGGCAATGTGGCTGGTGATTTTGCCTATCGTTTTCTTTATGGGGCTTGGCTCCGGGTGGCTGGTGTGGGGGCGGAGCCTGCCTGCCGCCGCTGCCGCCGCAAATACGGCTGACGCCCAGGTGAAAATTAACGAGAATGTGAAGCGCTACGATGTGAGCATCGATGGGAATCCTTCGATTGGCCCTGAGGATGCGCCGATCACGATCGTTGAGTTTAGCGATTACCAATGTCCATACTGCGTGCGCTGGTACCAGGAAGTGTTCAGCCGTCTGATGGAAACCTACAAAGGCAAAATCCGTTTTGTGTACCGCGATTTTCCATTGTATTCGATCCACCCGAATGCAGAGTCGGCCGCAGAAGCCGCTAACTGTGCAGGGGAACAAAACGCCTACTGGCAATATCACGATGCGCTTTTCGTCCAGAAATATGGGCTGGGTAACGAAGCTTATAACCAGTATGCCGGCGAGTTGGGGCTAAATGCCGAGCAGTTCAGCAAATGTGTCAATGACCACATTTACAAGGCGGAAGTGGAAGCTGATGTT
>JBBRWF010000110.1:0-10499 GCA_038249405.1 Anaerolineales bacterium | reverse complement strand
GGTCGCAGCCCTTTGCCGCACCCCAGCGCGCCTCAGAGAGTGCCGCGCCGTTTACATCGGTGTCAAAACCAACCGGAATATGAAAATTAGCCATCAAAGCACCAACGATATCTGCACCAGTCCAGCCCGGTTTTGGGGTGGGCAAAATATGCCCAAAGGATGGTGATCGTGGATCGGGATCAAGGGGACCAAAACAGGCCACGCCAATTGCGGAGAGGCGACCGAATTCGTTTTCCTGTTCTTGGAAAAAGTGGACGGCATGTTCCAAGGTTTCGGCAGGGGATGTGGTGGAGAAGCGAGTCTCTGCCCGGATGTCATCCGGGCCAGTGCCAACAGCGCAAACAAATTTGGTGCCGCCACCTTCAATACCGCCAAAGAGAGTTTTCATAATAGAGTTGTTCCCGAATGGTATCAAAGCAAGAGGAAATTCCAGAGGCCCGCACCTAGTGCGATGACAACATCTTCTATCTTGGTTTTACGGTTGCGAGAAGCATGCACCAAAATGTTGAAACGTTTAATTCCTGCAATGGCGTTCTCGACAAAAATCCGACACGACTTATGGTCCGTTTTTCAGCCTTTTGCTCAACAGTAAGCTCTGGCTTGGGATTTTTCTTGCTTTTAAGCGGTTTTTTGTTGGGTATCTCTAAGTTTTCACCTTCATAATCAGTCTGAATGCCTTGATAGCCTAAGTCTACAAAGGCGCAGATGGTTTCAAACCAAGTAAGTTCTGGTTGGAACTCATTTTTCAGCATGTTGTAATCGTGTTCGTGACTCGAAAGAGTGACACCAACGAATACAATCCTTTTGGTCCAGTCGCTATAATCGTGGTCATAATCGTGTGTCTTTTTTTACCGCTGTATAAATCGTTTTGCTTTTCGTTATCTTGATGACGGCAATGAGGACGTTCTGTTGCATTAATGAGTATTTCATCAATCCAATTGCAAGCAGCGCGAAATTCTTCAACCGTTTTGAACTCTCGAGCCGGTAGCACACCCAAATTATCGCCAGCCCTGTACAAGCTGGGCAAAAGTGCATGAACATTATCGCAAGCTTTTGAGCGATACATGCCAAACTGTGCCCCCAAAACATCGAAGGTCGGATAAACTTTTAGATAGCAGAGTAAAAAGGTCAATTTCTCAGGAGTAGTCGGTAGTTTGCCTTTTTGACCAGCGCCCGGCTTTCTTTGGCGTGTTCCCTTGGTAAGACCTCCTGATAGGCACGTTCCTTTTCATCATTCAATGCCAAGGCAACGGCCGTTTCCAGCGTTGAGATTTTCTCTATCGTTACACCGGTCAGAGCACGCTGTTGACGATCGTCTCGAATTTCAGGTATCGTGGGTTCTGTTCTCCAAGTTTTACCTAAGTGTACCAAAATCCTCTGCTAATGGGGAAGACCTATAGTATTTATAAGGGCAAAAGTCAAGTGTTTTCGCGTCGCTATTAATTTACGCAACAGAATGAGAGCTTCGACAGCAATATAAATTCTCTCGAAATACTCTCATTGGGCTAAAATGGAGACAGGTTTTATATTTGGCAAGCTGCGCTCTCATCACAACTGGAAAAAATTATGCCCATTCAACTCACCCCCAAAACCTGGATTCTCGAAACCGACCACACTGCTTACACCATTGGGCTGGATACTGACGGCCGGCTGGTCAACTGCTATTGGGGCGAGCGTCTGCTCTCCCCCGCCGATTACCCCTCCCCGACCATTGTCAATGGCTGGGCCTCTTTTACGGATGGTGGGCACCTGGCCCGGGAGGAATATCCGGCGGAAACTGGCTTGAAATATATTGAACCGTGCTTCAAAGCCAGCTTTGCGGATGGCGTCCGCGACACGGTGCTACGCTTTGAAAAAGCCGAACAAACTGTGGACGAATTACGCATCCACTTGTGCGACGCTCACGAACCGTTGAAAATTATCCTGCATTACCGCGTTCGCTGTGAATATGATCTGCTCGAACGCTGGGTCGAAGTGACCAATGCTGGCGAAACCGCGATAATGCTGGAACGCGTTTTTTCAGCGCAGTGGCACCTGCCAGCTGGGCGCAGTTATCGTCTCAGCCACCTCTCCGGCCGTTGGGCCGACGAATGGAATTTGACGCGTGAAACGCTGACAGCGGGCGCCAAAGTGCTTGAAAGCCGTCGCCTGACCACCAGCCATCACGCCAACCCCTGGTTTGCGCTGGATACCGGTCATGTGGATGAAGACCAGGGGGAAGTCTGGTTTGGCGCTCTGGCCTGGAGCGGCAACTGGAAATTCATCGCCGAAACAACCGATTTTGCCAGCACCCGCATCAGCCTGGGTCTCAACGATTGGGATTTTGCCTGGCGCCTCACTGCGGGTGAAACCTTCACGACGCCCAGTGTCACCTGCGGCTATACCCGGAATGGCTTTGGTGAAGCCAGCCGCCAATTCCACCGCTACATCCGCGGCCAGGTTTTGCCAAATGGTAATGCAATGCGAAAAGTGCTGTATAACTCCTGGGAAGCTACCTTTTTTGATGTGAATGAAACATCCCAATCTGCGCTGGCCGAATTGGCCGCCGAGATGGGCGTGGAACTGTTCGTTATGGATGATGGCTGGTTCCACGGACGCAACCATGACCAGGCCGGTCTGGGCGATTGGTGGCCCGATGAAACCAAGTTCCCAAATGGCCTGGCACCGTTAATTGAGCAAGTCAACGCCCTCGGCATGGATTTTGGGCTGTGGGTCGAGCCAGAAATGGTCAACCCCGATAGCGACCTATACCGCGCCCACCCCGATTGGATCATCCATTTTCCGAATCGCGTTCGCAGCGAGGCGCGCAACCAGCTCATCCTGAACTTTGCCCGCCCCGATGTGCAGGGTTACATTCTGGAAAAACTGGACAAAATCCTGAGTGAGAACAACATCCGTTTTATCAAGTGGGATATGAACCGCAACGTCAGCGAACCGGGTTGGGAAACCGCCCCTGGCGACGCGCGCGAACTGTGGGTGCGCTATGTGGATGGTCTTTACCGCGTATGGGGCACGCTGCGCGAGCGCCATACACAGATCACGTGGCAAAGCTGTTCCGGCGGCGGCGGACGGGTTGATCTCGGCATTCTGCGCCTGGCCGATCAGACCTGGATCAGCGACAATACCGAACCGACCGCCCGGCTCAACCTTCAACACGGCTACAGCCAGGTTTTCCCGGCCAGCACCATGGAAGCCTGGGTGACGGATATGGGGCCGGAGTATCTGCCGCTCGAGTTTCGGATGCACGTCAGTATGTGCGGCGCGCTGGGGATCGGCGGTCATCTCGTCCTCTGGGGCGCAGAACGCCGCGCCGAAGCCGCGCACTGGATTGCCGTTTATAAGGAAATTCGTCCGATCATCCAGTTTGGCGACCTGTACCGTCTGCGCTCGCCGCAGCGTGGGCCTTTTTCGGCGCTAGAATACGTCAGCACGGATAAAAAAGAAGCCGTGCTGTTCGCCTTCCGCACCCACCAGCCGTTAATCCCTATCCCTGAAGCGCTGCCGCCTCTCTACTTGCGCGGATTAGCCCCTGATGCCAAGTACACCGTTGAAGGCTGCCAGGGTACCCGCTCTGGCCTGGCCTGGATGCGAACCGGGATTGAAGTGACGCTTTCAGATTACCAGAGTACCATTCGGCGTATTCGGCAGGTGGAGTAAGCTACTACAAAACAGTATGCTACCTCCAAATCTACTCAATAACTGACCACCGGCATTTGCCGAAGATACTTGCATTCCGTCAGTTCCTTCACCACAAAATCAGCCCCATCAGCCCGCGAAAGCTGGCTGCCTGAATCTTTGCCGATATAGCCCACCCGGTATTTCCCAGTCTGCGCCCCATCCAACAGGCGCGGGTAACGGACAATCGTCCAATCCAGGCCGCTGGCGCGGATGACTTCCACGTTGGCGGCAGAATCCTTGAGGACTTCGCCCGCCAGAAGGGTCAGCAGACCCTTCATCAGGTGGTCCATCAGCTTGGGCTGGTCTTGTGGGTCGCGCACCCCGGCCCCGGTGGTTGAAACCAACCGCCGTATACCGGCCTTTTTTATCGCGGCGAGGATGTTTTGGGCCGCTGTCTCCATCATCCCTGGCACAGGCGGACGAGTGGGACCTAATGCGCTGATGACAGCCTCCTGCCCTGCAACCGCTTTCGCCACTGCGGCGCCATCCAACACATCACCCTGGAACAGTTTCAGGTTCGGATGCTGGAACCCCACTTTGGCCGGGCTGCGTACAAAAGCCGTGACTTCATGCCCGACGGCCAGCGCCTGCTTGACGATTTCAATTCCGGTTCCGCCGGATGCGCCAAAGACGATTATTTTCATTCCTGTTTCTCCTTGATCTGTGAGTAAAGTTTCTCAGCCGCGTGCCGCAACGGGTCGCCGTTGTGCTGCACCCGGCTGAGTAAGATCGCCCCTTCCAGGGTGGATAGAACAAACTCTGCCAGGTGCTCATCCCCGGCCAGTTTTTCGGTCAAGACTGCCTGCATTGAAGCATAAGCTGCCCGGCAGGCGGTGTTCAAACGTTGACTGCCCACCGCACTTTCGGCGGCCAGCATCATCAAGGGTCCGCCCGCCGTAAAGCCTGATTGTTCCACTGCTCCGGCAATTCCCAACGCCAATTGGCGCACCGCCTCGGCGGGAGCTTCAGCTTGCGACAGTCCCTGCCGGATGCGCTCGACCATTTGCTCCGCCGACCACAGGGCCGTTTCGGCCCCGATTTGTTCCTTGCCTGCGGGGAAGTAGTAATACAACGACCCCTTGGGCGCACCACTCTCGCGGATGATTTCATTCAAGCCGGTGGCGTGGTAGCCTTGCTTCTCGAACAGGCGGGCGGCGGCTTCAAGGATTTTTTGTTTGGACTGATTCATGATGTTCATCCTCTTTTCAAATGACGCGAACAGGTTTATTATAATGACTGGTCTATATATAGTCAAGGAGAGAAAATTATGAAAAACCCGATACTTGTCACAGGTGCGCTCGGCAACGTGGGCGCAGAGATCGTTAAACAATTGCTCGCTGCAGGTCGAAAAGTCCGGGCGGCAGATTTAAGCGTGGAAAAGATCCGGGAGCGCTTTGGCAATGCAGTCGAGGCTATCGCCTTTGATTTTTCCAAACCGGAGACTTTTGCCCCGGCCGTGGCTGGCGTGGAAAGAATGTTCCTGATGCGTCCGCCGCAGATCACCGACATTAAACGCTTTATCATCCCAGCGCTGGATGCGGCGCAGGCGGCGGGCGTGAAACACATCGTTTTTCTATCCTTGATCGGAATTGAAAAAACGACTTACGTACCGCATTACAAAGTGGAGGAGTATTTGCGCGCTTCGCAGATGGCCTGGACATTTCTGCGTGCCAGTTTTTTTATGCAAAACCTGAATACCACCCACCGGCAGGAAATCAAGGAACGCGGTGAGATTTACGTCCCGGTCGGCAGTGCCAAAACCAGTTTCCTGGATGTGCGCGATATCGGCGCGGTGGGTGCGGTAGTGTTGATGGAAACCGGGCACGAGAACAAAGCCTATGACCTGACCGGCCCCGAGGCATTGGACTACTGGCAAACCGCACAGATTTTGAGCGCTGTCTTGGAGCGCAAAATCACCTACAAAAACCCCAACCCGCTGGCTTTCCTAATCAATACCATGCGGCGCGGCACACCGTTTATGTTCGCGCTGGTGATGACTGGGCTATATACCGCCACGCGCTTCGGCCAGGCGAATATCGTCACTGGTGAAGTCGAGCGCCTGACCGGGCGCAAGCCGATCTCGCTCGGGCAGTATGCAGTGGATTACAAGAGTTCCTGGATGTGAGGTTTTCTTTCTGATGAGGCCGTGATTTTGACAGCGTCGATAGTCAGATAGGACGCTGTCCAGTTTTCCTGACCGTCTAAGAAAAACCGGTCCCGAGGGTCAACTGTTTTGAATCGAATACTGTAACTGATGCTGAAGTGGTTTCTTGTGCCGCGCTGCGCGCCACATCCTCAACTGCGCTTAACGCCAACGAGATGCGGATAGACAAAACATCCGTAGCATCTTCGTCGGCCAGCGAATCATATAAGGCGCGAAATTTTTGCAGTGATGGCACAGCCGTGGTGGGGTGGACCGGAAATGTAGGCAGCTTCTTGTAAAATTCTTCGCGCGTAATATCGATGCCATCCAGAAACCCCTGTTCACCAACGTTGATGAACAAGGGCACAACACATATGCCATACCTGGCAATCGTCTCAGCGGGCAAATCACAGGTGCTGTCGGTAACAATGCGAACAGGCAACTCACACCTCGCTAGATGACCAGGATTGCGCCCAGCAAGATTTCAATGACCAGGCTGATGAGATTCGATTGGGCATAGGACTTATCGAACACAATCGAGAATGCCCGCGCTGCGGCAATCGCCAGGTAGGTAATACCCAGCATTTGATAGGCAACCGGGCCCAGAAAAAACGGCACAATGCCCAGCGCGATGAACATCCCGCCAAAAATTGCGCGGATCTCCGATACGCCGCGCACGCCATTGGCGTTCAAGCCAATAAATCCGTAGACTGCCGAGGGTTTCACAAATGCGAGCAATCCGGTTGCCGCGGTTAGCAGGGCGGCAATTATTTTTAGAACCATCCAGAAATCCATTTTTTTTCTCCTGCATTAAGTAGAATCAAAAAACTAACAATCCAGCCATGGACGCTGACTGGCTACTTGATATCGCGTATTACAATTTCTGAACGGGCTTGGCGGAGAAAAAGCTTTGGGGCAGGAAAAGCGCTACAGCCAGGGTTAGCGCCACCAGCCCGAAGATAATCCAGGTGGGTATGGCTACTGCCGGAACAGCGGCATGCTTGACAGAAATCCCAACCAGCGCCCACAGGATTACCGCAGTGTAAGCGATATCGCGACGGGTGAAATTCATCAGCGCCGCAATCACCAGCACGGCGGCCAGTACAATCCCCATCCAGATTTCGGGGGTAATCCCAAGCCCATCCCATTTCAGATAGTCAAGCAAGGAAGTGACATTGGCAACGGTTGCCACCGTAATCCAGCCCAGATAGATGCTGAAGGGTAGGCGCACGGCCCAGGTCTCAGCGGCAGGGGCAGTGGTCTGCCCAATGCCCAAACGCAGGTAGGTGACGATCAGTGTGCCAAGCAAGACCAGCATGGCGATCAGCGTCAGCGGGAACTGTTCGTAGTGCCAAAAGAAGATCCAGATACTATTAGCCAGACCGCCCAGGGAAATCCACCAGCCAGCGGCCCGCAGGCGGGGATTCTCCCGTTGGGAAGGCAATGCCTGGAAAACGGCGAACGCAATCAACCCAAGGTAGATCAACCCCCAGATGGAAAACACATAGCCCGCCGGGACGAAATAGACATTGAAGCGATCGGAAATCTGCCCGGTGTTGAGCCCGTTGAGAGGCAAGGCATTTGCCAGCACGTTGACAACCAGGGTAGTAATGATGGTCAGGACCACCGCAATCTGTCGCAAGCTATCTTTCATATTTTTCTCACTCTCGTTTCTAAAATGGTCTGTTTGTGGCCTGGCAAAGCTCCACATCACAGCTTGGGGATCAAGACTGGTAGTCTTTTTATAGGATTTATACTCTGCCTGACCGCCCCATTTGTGGCCGGCCTTCTTTTCGGGCAACGGAACGCTGCTGATGCGAGTTAGAAGCAAGGTGACGAAAACTGGGGAAATCAAGGACACCCATTGCCAGCCCGACCAATAACCCAAATAGGGGCATTCCTCCCAGGGTGCTGCCTCCCTGGCTGCCTGCCAAAGCAAACAGAAGAGCGACAACGATCAAAACGGGGAAAATGATCAACGAAGTACGATCGGTTTTATTCATGGAGTTATCTCCTTTTCCTGATGATCGTATTAACTGATCCGTTTGCCCGCAATAAAGCCGATAGCACTTACGGAAACGCTCAAGAATATTCCCCAAATCATATCCACAATGCTGATCAGCACAGGCCAGTCTTTCAGGGTGGCGAGATTGGTCAGATCGTAGGTGGCATAAGTGATCAGTCCGAACAGCGCTGCTCGCAGGAGGGTGGCTTTGAGCGAACCGCTTTCCAGCCCAGGAACGACCACAAAAAACAAGATGCCCACGATGAAGAGCAGATAGAAGAGAATCGCCACGAACCAATTGGGGCTGGGGGCCATCAGAAAGCCCAGGTACTGTTGATAAAACGAGCGCGCAACCAGGCCAAGCCAGAGCATGTCTATGGCGAAGAAAGCGGCGAGTAAGACGAGATAGAGTTTGAGAACCTTGCTCATTTATTCTCATTATCGGTTTTGATTTGGATCAGGACTTCATTGCGCGCCAGAAACCCGGGTACCCAGGGAGGATTGTATCCGGCAACGATAAAATCGCCTTCCGTTTCAATTCCTTGTTCCTCCAGCCAAAGGCTGAGGCGCTGCTTGTTTTTTTGGATCGTGTCTTGCTGAAAATAACCAGAAAACCGGATGGCGGCCATGGATCGGGCTGGGATGCGCGTAAAGCGAACCCGGTTATCTTTCGGCTGTGGCAGTGTGTCCAGGGTGTATTCCGAAGGCATGATGAAAGCCACGCTGAAGCCCGTTTCGCCGCTCACGGTTACCGGTGTGGTCATAGCAATTTTTTCGGATTGGGTTGCCTGGACCGGCGTAGTCATCTCGATCTTCTGCCGCGAAATATTATTGCCGAAAATATATCCCGCCAGAACATTGAACCCTTTTTCAATGGCTGATTTATAGTTTTTATCGTCGACAATCACCTCGGCCTGGATGTAACCGGAATACTGTCGAATTTCAATTTCGTTTTGTTTCTTTGTCACAGAATACTTTGGGGTTTCTGCCATAACCATTTCCTTTTTATTCTTATTATCCTACATTCGTGTTCTATTTACACATGACTTACAACAAAAGAATTCGGTTGCGCGCAATCAGGTGAACAGTTCGTTGATCGGGCCAGGTTGCGGATCAAGGCATGTGGCTGGCCGTGCCAAAAGCGTGTTCGTAGGTAAGCATAAGATAATACTGCCAATCAAAACCTGGGAGATATGAGGTTGAACGGCCGGTATATGCCGCGCCAGTCTGGTTGAGATTAGCATCCAAAAATTTGAGCATTTGCGCCCAGGCCTGGCCCTGAGCACCACCGGCACGAATGCCCGCCATATCTTGCACAAAGGCATGTGGCTGACCGGGGTAGACCGTGATTTCATGCTGGACATCCGCTTGAGTCAAGGCTGCATCGAACGCTTTGACATTATCCACCGGGATGGACTGATCGGCTCCGCCGTAAATTCCCAAAATGGGACCAGGCAGGTTTTTCAACACGGCGGGGTCAGTTACGGGGGAACCGTAGAAAACAACACTGGCCGCCAACTTATTGTTATGAAGGCTATATACAAGCGAAGTACGCCCGCCATAACAAAACCCGACAATCGCAACACGGGAGCTGTGGACAGCCTGCTGGACTTCCAACCAGGCATACACCGAGTCCAGGTCGGCATTGACCTGTTCAGGCTTGGTGGTGATTACCTGATAAATAGCACGGGGAATCCAGGAGGTTGTAGAGCCTCGAAATGTATCGGGAGCAACAACCAGGTAACCTTCGGCGGCCAGCCCGTCCGCCTTGTTAACAATCGATTCATTCAAGCCAAAGAATTCATGGATCATTATCACAACCGGAAACGGACCTGAACCCTCAGGCTTTGCAACATAGGCTTTTACTTCAGGTGTCCCGTTAATTCCAGGAATGGTGGTATTGGTAATTCGGTCAACACGTCCAGTACCCATGACATAATCCATGGCCACCGAGCCGACCAGCAACACAACCAGTAAAACTGCAACCAACAGCAATCCCAACAAAACACGCCTGACGGTTTTCATGTTCGACTCCTTCAAATTATGAATGGATTTCCCGGATTATACAAGGAATAGGTTTTTTTAGAAAAGCGGAAGCTTGATAAATATCTGACTGGAAACCTTCGACAGTACGAAAGATAGGACAAACCATGAATTGAGAAACAACAGCCCCGAGAGAAATCGCGGGGCTGTTGCCTTGCAAACCACTCTTTCAGGAGGAGAAGTTGTTTATTGAGGAGGCAGGAGCACGGCATCGATAACGTGAATGACACCATTCGAAGTTTCAATGTCGGTGATGATAACCTGCACAGTGTCGTTGAGGAAGACCTTGCCATCTTTCACGGTGATGGTCACATCTTTGCCCATTACGGTTTTGGCGCTGGTCAGTTTGACCACATCGGCAGCCATGACGTTACCGGAGACAACATGGTAGAGCAGGATATCGGTCAGTTTCTGCTTGTTTTCTGGCTTGAGCAGTGTGTCGATGGTTCCAGCCGGAAGTTTTGCAAAGGCCTCATCCGTGGGAGCAAAGACGGTGAAGGGGCCAGCGCCTTTGAGCGTTTCAATCAGTCCAGCGGCGGTCAGTGCGGCGGCCAGGGTCTTGAAGCGGCCATCGGCCACAGCCACATCTACAATCGTGTTGGCTTTTTCTGAAAATACCTTCACCGTCGC